>JBGPTG010000242.1:0-5604 GCA_041490545.1 Gammaproteobacteria bacterium | reverse complement strand
GCGTTCCGCGACGTACAGCGTGCCCTTGCTGAAGACAATGCCGTTCGGGGCGTTGAGGCCCTTCAGCAGCGTCTTCACCTGGCGTTTGCCGCCGCTGTCGACCACCGCGTAGACGTTCTTCGCCAGGCGGTTGCTGACGAATACCGTGCCCTTGTCGCCGAGCGCAAGCGACCTCGCCTCGGGAATGCCCTCGGCCCACACCTCCACCTTGAACCCGGCGGGTACCTTGAGCTTGTCGAGCGGAAGTTCCTTGGACTCGCGCCCGGTCATGTGCGGGGCGAAGGGGTGCAGCGTCGATTTTTCCTGTTCGGCGGAGCGGCCCTGCTGCCAGGACGGCGGCGCGGCGGGTGCCTGCGCCAGAGCGGCCGCGGCGGTCAGCGTGCCGGCCAGTGCGGATGCTGCAATTGAAACGAGTCTTCGAAAAGATGCGGGCGACATGGAATGTCCTCCTTTTCCCGGGTGTTATTATCCTTGAGGGCCGTGCTGCAATCCGCGCGGCAGAGTGGCATCATAGCCACGCCCGACCCCGGCCGCAACCGGGGAAAATAATAGGCGGATGCAGACGCGAATCGGGGGAGCACCCCGTGGACATCCCTTGCAGGATCAAGGACAGGAGGCGCGCCCGGACACGGGGGCGGCGCACACGCTCATGACGCAGTGCAAGGAATCAGCTCGCCTTATCGCCCTCGTCGCCCTGGGGACGATAGGGACACTGTTCGCCCGCGGCGCGTGCGCCCAGACGCCGCCGGCCGAGCCCGCTGCGGCAGCAGCTCCTCCTTCGATTGCGGCCGCAGCTCCTCCTTCCATCGTGGTGACCGCGACGCGCTCCGAGCACTCGAGCTTCGACCTGCCGGTGTCGATCGACCGCATCGACGCCGAACCGATCCGCGACGGCCGGCCCATGATCAACCTTTCGGAGAGCTTGCCGCGGGTGCCGGGGATCGTCGTGCAGAACCGCCAGAATTATTCGCAGGACCTGCAGATTTCCTCGCGCGGCTACGGCGCGCGCTCCCAGTTCGGCGTGCGCGGCGTGCGCCTGTACGCCGACGGCATCCCCGCGACCGCGCCCGACGGCCAGGGCCAGACCTCCAACTTCGACCTCGGCTCGGCCGAGCGCATCGAAGTCATGCGCGGACCGTTTTCGACGCTGTACGGCAATGCCTCGGGCGGAGTGATCCAGGTGTTCACCGAGAACGGCCCGCCCGAGCCGACGTTCACGCCGAGCCTCGCCGCGGGCAGCTACGGAATGCTGCGCTACGGCGCGAAGCTCGGCGGGCAGGCGGAGGGGACCAATTACGTGATGGACGCGTCGCGCTTCAACATCGCCGGTTACCGCGATCACAGCGCTGCGGAGAAGGACCTTGTGAACGGAAAGTTCGGCTTCCGGCCAGACGAGGACACGCGCGTCAACCTCATCGTCAACTCGGTGGCGCAGCCCGCGCAGGACCCGGCCGGGCTGACGCGCACGCAGGTCGAGCAGAACCGGCGCGGGGTTGATCCCTCGGTGCTGCAGTTCAACACGCGGAAGAACGTGCGCCAGGACCAGGCCGGCACGACTCTCGAGCGACGCATCTCGTCCTCGGACGGCCTGCGCCTCGCCTTCTACGGCGGCGCGCGACAGGTCGAGCAGTTCCTCGCCATACCGATCGGTGCGCAGAACGCCGCTACTTCTTCTGGCGCGGTGGTGAACCTCGATCGCGACTATTACGGGCTCGACCTGCGCTGGACGCGCGGCACCCGGCTCGCCGGCGAGCCGTTCTCGTTCACGCTCGGCACCGACTACGACTACCAGAAGGAGCGGCGCCGCGGCTACATCAACAACAACGGCAGCATCGGCAACCTCAAGCGCGACGAAAACGACCGCGTCTATAGCGCTGCTGTGTACACCCAGGCCGAATGGAAATTCGCGCCCGACTGGAGCGCGCACGCGGGTGTGCGCCGCAGCGAGGTGTCGTTCTATTCGCGCGACTACTACATCGCCACCAATAACCCAGACGACAGTGGAAAGATTTCCTTCACCAACGCCAGCCCGGCAGCGGGCGTGGTCTACCGCTTTGCGCCCGACCTCAACCTCTACGCCAACATCGGCAGGGGCTTCGAGACGCCGACCTTCGCCGAGCTGGCGTATCAGAACAACAACGTGACGGGCCTCAACTTCGCCCTGAAGCCGAGCACCAGCGTGAACTCGGAGATCGGGGTGAAGCTCGTGCTGCCGAAAGGCCTGCGGCTCAACTTCGCGGTGTTCCACGTCGAGACGAAGAACGAGATCGTCGTGGATGTGGCGAGCGGCGGCCGCAACACCTTCAAGAACGCTCCCCGCACCACTCGCGACGGCGCCGAATGGCTGTGGAGCATGAAAATGTCCGATTCGGTCGAGCTGCTCGCCGCTCTAGCCTGGATCGATGCGCGTTACCGCGACGACTTCATCAGCACGCCGGTCGTCAACCAGCCAGTGGTCGTGCCGGCGGGCAACTACATCCCCGGCGTGCCGCGCCGCACCGCCTACGGCGAGGCGCGCTTCGCGCCGCCGGGATCGGGTTTCAGCACGGCGCTGGAAGCCCGCTACGGCGACCGCATCTACACCAGCGACGCGAACAGCGAGTTCGCCTACCCCTATACGGTCTTCAACTGGCGCGTGGTCTTCGACCAGCGCGTGGGCGCCTGGCGGCTCTCCGAGTTCCTGCGCGTGGAAAACCTCTTCGACAAGTCGTACACGGGATCGGTGATCGTCGGCGATACCAACGGGCGCTTCTTCGAGCCCTCGCCACCGCGCAACTATGTAGCCGGAATCAGCGCCAGCCTGCCGTTCTGAAACTCCTGCGCCAGTGGACGCTCAGACAGCGGCGCGGTGGCGGTCGATCCACCAGCCCCAGGAAACGAACACCAGCATTGCGGCGATGCCCATGATCGCCACCGCGTTCTCGCTGGGAGGCGGCGGCGAGAACGGTCCCGGAACATACAGCGCGAGCAGCAGCGCTACCAGCGCCCACCAGGCGATCGATCCGGTGCGGTCCCTTGCCGAGGTGGCCTTCGTATACAGCGCCACCGCGGCGGCGAACATCGTTCCCTCTACCGCAAACGTCGCGGGCCACGACTGCCACAGAGCGAGGCCCAGCCGCTCGCTCCCGCCGGGATAGAGCGGCAGGTCCGGGCGGTGCGTGACGAAATCGAGCAGCCAGTGGCTGGCGACGAGCACGCCGACCCAGATAGCGCCGGTGCGATCGCCGCTTGCGGCGCGATAAGCGAACGCGACCAGCAACGACCAGACGAGGGTCATCAGCAGGCTGTGCGACCACGGGTAATGCAGGAACTCGAACGGGTTGACCGCCGTGTATCCGGGCACGATGCGGAATCGCTCGATCCCGAGCAACACCAGCACCGGCCAGACGGCGTCGAGAAACGCCGCCGCGAAGATCAGCGTGCCGAGCGATACCCTGGGCGCGGCCTTCTTCGCCGCAAACGCCACCGCGAAATGACCGATGAACATCCTAGCCTCCCTGCCCGAGCATGGCCTTCCTGAGATCGGCGTCCACCGGCTTGTCGCCGAGCCAGATTCTCAGGAGCGCCGCGTAGAAGTCCTCTCCGGGGATAGGCTTGCCGCGCGCGGCACCGTCCAGCGTGATGCGGGTGCCCGACTCCGGCAGATAGTCGAGTGCGATCGCCGTCTTTTCCTTCGCGCCGCCGATTTCGTTCATGACGGCGACCAGCAGGTCGATGCGCTCGCGCAACGGCGCGAGTTCGGCCTGCGAATGATTGGCCCGGATGCCCTCTTCGAGCGCTTCGCTCAGCTGCCGCGCGCCCAGATCGCGCAACAGCGTCATCGACACGCGTTTCGCGCCTTTCAGCGCAATCGCATCGGCCGCGCCGGATTTTTTCTCCGTCAGGTAGAGCGCGCCGACATAAACCTTGAAGAAAACACGCTTGCGCACGCCCGCGCCGTTCAGCTGTAATTCCGACGCGCCGAGCGTGACGCGCTCGTCGAGCTTCACGCCTTCGATTTCCGCGGCGAGCGCAGGCTGGAAACCAAGGAGGAGCGTCAGCAGCAGGGCCTTGTTCATGGACTTTCTCCTGGAAAATCGCATAGGCGCCGAAGCGCATATTGTAGCTGCAGTCTCAGCCCCCGGCTTCGCCCGCCAGCGCGCGCAGTGTCGCGAGCAGAACATCGGGGATCTCGACGCCTTTGCGCTCCGCGCGTTCGCGCGATGCCTGCCGCCGCGCGCCGGGCAGGCGCACGCCTGCGTCGGCGAGCATCGCCGCGACCAGCGTCTCGATGCGCTCGAAGTATCGCTCGCTGCCGGCGAGCGCGCCCGGATCGACCGCGACGAAAACCTGGCCGATGCGCGGACGGTTGCCCTGCTCGACGAAGAACGAATCCGCCTCGAAGCCGAAGGCGGCGCCGGTGAGCGCGCAGGCGAGCAGCTCGACGACGAGCGCGAGCATCGCCCCCTTCACGCCGCCCGCGGGCAGCATGCTGCCTTCGAGCGCCGCGGCGGCGTCGGTGGTCGGCCGGCCGTCGCGGTCGAGCGCCCAGCCTTGCGGGATCGGCTTGCCCTGCTGCGCGGCGACCATGATCTTGCCGCGCGCGACCTCGGAGAGCGACAGGTCGATGACGAGCGGCGCGCCGTCGCGCCGCGGAAACACCGCGGCCACTGGATTGGTGCCGAACAGCGGCGTCCTCCCGCCCCAGGCCGGCATCGCCGCGGGCGAATTGCCGAAGGCGAGCCCGACCAGTCCCGCCGCGGCGACCGGCGACAAGTGGATCGCCGCGGCGCCGAAATGGTTGCTGTTGGCGACCCCGCAGAACGCGACGCCGGATTCCCGGGCGCGGCGGATCGCTTCCTCTACCGCGAGCGCGCACGCCTCGTAGGCGAGGCCGCAGCCGGCGTCGATGAGGCAGGCGCCGCCGCGCTCGCGTACGACTCTCGCGATCGCCCTGCCGTCGGAGCGGCCGAGGCGCAGCTGCGAGGCGTACTGGGGAATGCGCGAGGCGCCGTGCGAGGCGAGCCCCTCGGCTTCGGCGGCGACGACGCAGAGGGCGGTCGCGCGCGCCATGCCGGCGCTCGCGCCGGCGCGCTCGAGCGCAGTCGTGCAGAGAGCGGTAAGCGCGTCCAGCGCGATGCGCGCCACGCTAGTCCCCGAGCGCCGCAACTGCGAGCTTCTTCACCTTAGCGCGGCTCAGGCGCTTTCGTAGAGCCGGGTCAGCACGAACTCGCGGTGGCCGAGTGCCTCGGCGGCGGTGAGCCGGCCGTTGGCGGTGCGGAACATCATCTCGAGCAGCTTGTCGCCGGCCTGGTCGGGCGACATCTCCCGGCGCAGCAGGCCGGACACGTCGACGTCGATATGTTCGCTCATCGTGCGCACCGTGCGCGGGTTTGCCGAGAGCTTGATCACCGGAAGGATAGGATTGCCGATCACGTTGCCCTGGCCCGTCGGAAACAGGTGAACGACAAAGCCGCTCGCGGCCAGCAGCGTCACCATCTCGGCGGCGGCCGAGGACGAATCCATGAACCACAGCCCCGGCCCGGTGGGCGCCTCTGCCTTGTCGATCACGCCGTCGACCATGCACTTGCGGCCGATCTTCTGGATGTTGCCCAGCGCCTTTTC
>JBGPTG010000241.1:0-5613 GCA_041490545.1 Gammaproteobacteria bacterium | reverse complement strand
GCCAGCAGCCACCGACATTTCACTCGCCGCGCTGATGGCCGCGTCTTGCGCTGCGAGCTGGTACGACTGGCTTGCGGCCAGACGCAGCGTATCCTCGAACGTCAGCGGCGCATCGGCGGCGAATGCCCCGGACAGGACGGCGAAACCCGCGAAGAATGCCGCGGCACTTCGAATGAGGCTTTCGCGCGGCGAAAGCCGGACGCAGCAGACCATGAGAACCTCCACGACGAAACAGGAACGCGCGCGCCGAAAGCGGCGCCGCGGCTGGAACGATCGTCGGTGAGGTCTAGATCCGGAAGCAGCAGTTCCGCACCGACAACGGCGGTGCGGTCACGCGCGCGAGCAGCGCGTGAGAGTGGCGTTCTTCGGAATGCAGGAAAACGGCGGGCCGGTCGGGCCGGTCTAGGTGATACGCGGGCGCCGCGACCGGAAAGACCGGCGAAACCGGGTGGTGATCGAAAGACTGCGGGCTGTCGGCGCAGTGCTGCAGGCAGACACTGTCCGGCTGCGAATCCATCTCGTGGCACGGAGAGGCGTCCTGGTCGCCGTGCGCCGCCAGAACGGCCGCCGCGGGGGCGCCGGAGGATGCCGCGCAGGCATGCGCCGCGACGGCCAGCTGCGCGAAGAGCATCGCGGCTGCTGCGAGCCAGGCAGCGGGCTTGCGCACCTGAGACCTGAAAATCATGCGTGCATTCTGGCGCAGCGGCGCACGGCGCGTCTTGACATAGATCAACCGGAGACTTGCCGGACCTCGATCG
Source organism: Gammaproteobacteria bacterium (assembly GCA_041490545.1). Classification (GTDB taxonomy): domain Bacteria; phylum Pseudomonadota; class Gammaproteobacteria; order Burkholderiales; family SG8-39; genus VBDM01. The sequence continues at coordinate 4,855 of JBGPTG010000241.1, read as the reverse complement.
AGCGCCGTCGCGTCAATTCGTGCGGCTGAACTTCTGCGCGCGCCGGCCGGTGCCGACCTCGGACGTATACAGGTTGCCCTTCGAGTCGATGGCGATGTTGTGCACCCACTTGAATTCGCCGGCCATGCGCCCGTTGCGGCCGAACTTCGAGAGCACCTTGCCGCTGTCGCGCTCGAGGACCACCACCTGGCCGTTGGCGCCGTCGGCCATGAAGAGATACTTCTGCGCGGCGTCCTCCGAGAGCGCCAGATCCCACACCGAGCCGTTCTGCAGCGTCTGCACCTCGACGCGGAATTCCTTGACGAAGTGGCCGCTCCGCTCGAACACCTGGATGCGGTCGTTGGCGCGGTCGCAGACGTACACCAGGCCGTCGCGCGCAAGCCGCGCGCAATGCACCGGGTTGCCGAACTGCTGCGAGAGCGCCTTGCCCGGGTCGTAGGCGGCGAGCTTTTCGTCCGAGGGCCGGTTGCCGTAAGCGCCCCAGTGGCGCTTGTAGGCGAAGCTTCCCGCGTCGAGCACCAGCACGCGGCGATTCTGGTAGCCGTCGGCGATGTAGAGTTCGTTCGCCTGCACGTCGATCTCCATGTGCGCGGGGCGGCCGAGCTGGGTGGTGCTGTTCGAGCCCCCGTTGCTGCCGGCCTTGCCGAACTGGGCGAGGAATTTTCCGTCCGGCGTGAATTTCAGGATCTGGTGGTCCTTGTTGCCGTTGCCCGCGATCCAGACGTTGCCGGCCTGGTCGACATAGATGCCATGCTCGCTCTCCGGCCAGTCGTAGCCCCTGCCCGGCCCGCCCCAGCTGCGGTAGAGGTCGCCCTGCGCGTCGAACTCGAGCACCGCCGGCGCCGGCGTGCAGCAGCGCGTCACCGGCGGATTCTGCATCGCGCCTTTCTCGTCATCGACCAGCGTCCTCGGGCGGTGGATGATCCAGATGTGATCGCGCCTGTCGACGGCGATGCCGGCGACCTGGCCGAGGATCCAGTTGCCGGGCAGGGGCTTGGGCCAGGCGGGATCGACGGCGAAGCGCGGTTCGCCGCTGCGGAACGGGACTTGCCCGCAGGCGGCGAGCACGTTGAGCGCTGCGGCCGCCGCGAGGGCGACGAGCGCCAGTTTCTTATTCTTGTCCATGATGTCTCCTCCTTGAGACCGTGACGCTAGCGCATGCGGCGCGCCAAGACAAGTGCCGGCGACTACTCCGCCGAGCGGATCTTGCCCCGAAGTTTCTTCACCTCTCCACGCTTCGTTTTGCTTTCGAGGCGCTTCTTCCTCGAGCTGCGCGTGGGCCGGGTCGGCCTTCGTTTCGGCAGGACCACCGCCACGCGCGCGACCAGGCCGTGCAGCCGCGCGAGCGCCTCCTCGCGGTTGCGCTCCAGGCTGCGGTGCTGCTGCGCCTTGAGGATGAGCACACCCTCCCGTGTAATGCGCTGGTCGCGCGAATCGAGCAGGCGCTGCTTGACGAACGCCGGCAGCGACGAGGCGCGGATGTCGAAACGCAGGTGCACCGCGTTCGAGACCTTGTTGACGTTCTGCCCGCCCGCGCCCTGGGCGCGAACCGCGGTGATCTCGATCTCGCTCTCGGGGATCGCGATCGTGGGGGTGAGCTCACGCATGCCGCCTATTGTGCCCCGCGCCGGCTCGCCCGCATGAACTTTCCAAGAGGAGCGCGAGCCGCATTTCCCGTAGAATGCACCTTCACCCGATTGCCCCGTCGCGATCATGAAGGGCAGGCGATGGAAGACCTAGAAACCCGGTTCCAGACCGAAGAGCGCTTCACCGAAGCGCTCAAGCAGGGGGAATTCCTGCTCTTCTGCCAGCAGATCGTCCCGATGGCCACCGAGCAGGCGGACCACAAGTACCTGGAGATCTTCGTGCGTTTTCGCGAAGAGGAAGACAGGCTGATTCCGCCGGGCACCTTCTTCCCGGTTCTCAAGGCGCATCACCTCACCCCGATGCTCGACCGGTGGGTAGTGGGCGAAGCGCTCAGATGGACGGTCGAAAAGCAAAGCTCGCAGCCCAACTGGCAGATTCCGCGCTTCGACTTCAACCTCGCCGAAGATACGATCGGCGACCGGGAATTTCCCGGATACGTGCGCGACCAGCTCAAGACGACGAGAATTCCGCCCAACAGGCTGTGGTTCGAGATCGAGGCTGCGCACATGGCCCAGTTTTCCACGGCGTCGAGGCAGGCGATCACGAGCCTCAAGGCGCTGGGCTGCCCGATAGCGGTCTCGGATTTTTTCGGCAGCGAGACGGTGGCGAAGCAGTACAAGGATGCCGGCGTGCAGATCGTGAAGCTCGCCGGGCATCTGGTACGCGACATCCACAAGAATGCGTCCGCCCAGTCGAAACTGGTCTCGATCAGCGAGTCCTGCCGCAAGCTCGGGCTCGTCACCATCGCCCAGTTCGTCGAAGAGCGGGAAGCGCTGGCGGTTCTGAAGCAGGCCGGAATCCATTACGCCCAGGGATACGCAGTTGCCATTCCCATGCCGCTCGGCACGGTGACTTAGGGAAACGCCGAACAGGGTCCTGTTCGGACTTTCCCTGCCTGAAGCCGTTTCGCCGCATGCGGCGGCGGCCACGGAAATTCCGGCTCGGCAGGTGCGCCGTTCCGCGTACAATGCGCGCCTTGCAAATCGAACCTCGATGATCCGCCTCTCCCGAGTCACGCTCCGCCGCGGCACCAAAACGCTCGTAGAGGCCGCCGACGTCACCCTCAACCCCGGCGACAAGGTGGGCCTGATCGGCGCGAACGGCTCTGGGAAGTCGAGCCTGTTCGCGCTCCTGCGCGGCGAACTCCACGCCGACGCGGGAGAGGTCGACTACCCGGCGCGCTGGCGCGTCGCGCACGTCGCGCAGGAAACCCCCGCGCTCGAGCGGCCCGCGCTCGAATACGCGATCGACGGCGACACGACGCTGCGCCGCCTCGAAACGGAGCTCGCCGCCGCCGAGGCCGCCGACGATGGCCACTTGATCGGCGAGCTGCACGGCGCGATGGGCGACGCCAACGCGTATACCGTGCGCTCGCGCGCCGAGCAGCTGCTGCACGGACTGGGATTCACGCACGCGCAGATGGGCGAGCCGGTGGCGAACTTCTCCGGCGGCTGGCGCATGCGGCTGAATCTCGCGCAGGCGCTGATGTGCCCTTCCGACCTGCTGCTGCTGGATGAGCCCACCAACCATCTGGATCTGGATGCCATCATCTGGCTCGAGGACTGGCTCAAGCGCTACGCCGGGACGATGCTCATCGTCTCGCACGACCGCGACTTCCTCGACGGCGTCGTGGATACGGTGGTGCACATCGACAAGCAGAAGCTCAAACGCTACTCGGGGAACTACTCGGACTTCGAGCGCCAGCGCGCGTCGGCGGTGGTGCTAGCGGCAGCCCAGTACGACAAGCAGCAGCGCGAGCGCGAGCACCTGGAGTCGTTCATCAACCGCTTCAGGGCCAAGGCCACCAAGGCGAAGCAGGCGCAGAGCCGGATGAAGATGCTGGCGAAAATGGAAGAGCTCGCGCCGCTGCACGCTTCGGCGCCGTTCTCCTTCGAGTTCCGCGAGCCCCTCAGGGCGCCCGATCCGCTGCTGGTGCTGGAGGACGCGGTCGCCGGGTACAACATGGAAGGCGGGCACTACAAGGTGGTCGTGCGCGACATCAACTTCTCGCTGCAAAGCGGGCAGCGCTACGGCCTTCTGGGCATCAACGGCGCGGGGAAATCCACGCTGATCAAGACCATCGCCGGCGAACTCAAGCCGCTCGCCGGCAAGGCGATCTTCAACAAGGGGCTCGCGGTGGGCTACTTCGCGCAGCAACAGGTCGAGATGCTGCGCCACGACGAATCGCCGCTCTGGCATCTCTCGCGCATTACCACGAACGTGCGCGAGCAGGAGCTGAGGAATTTCCTTGGCGGCTTCAACTTTCCCGGCGACATGGCGACCACGTCCATCGAGACCTTCTCCGGCGGCGAGAAGGCCCGCCTCGCGCTCGCCCTCATCGTCTGGCAGCGGCCCAACCTGCTTTTGCTCGACGAACCGACCAACCACCTCGACCTCGAGACGCGCGAGGCGCTGACGGTGGCGCTCGCTCAGTTCGAGGGCACGCTGGTGCTGGTGTCGCACGACCGGCACCTGCTGCGCGCCACCACCGACCAGTTCCTGATCGTCGCCGGCGGGAAGCTGCAGGCTTTCGACGGCGACCTCGACGACTACCGCGAATGGCTGTTCCGGACCAAGCTTGCGTCGACGGACGACGACGCGGCCGCCTTCACCGAAGCGAAGCAGGTCGCGCCGGAGAAACCCGCCGTCCCGGCGGCCGATCGGCGCGAAGAGAAGCGCAGGGAAGCGCAGGACCGGCAGCGGACCGCCGCTGCCCGGAAACCGATCGAATCGCGCCTCAAGCGGCTCGATGAAACCCTGGCGAAACTGAACGCGCGCAAAGCCGCCATCGACGCGCAGCTCACCGACCCGGCGATCTACGCCGAGGCGGCCAAGGAGGCGCTCAAGGCGCTGATCCTCGACCAGGCCTACGTCGCCCGCGAGCTGACCGGGATCGAGGCCGAGTGGCTGGAACTGCAGCAGCGTCTGGAGAAGCTGGCGGCGTAGTCACACGCCGTGGATTGCGTCGGACTGGCGGGGTCGCCAGAGGCTAGAGAATCCACGACAAGAGCACAGGCAGGAGATCCTTGCCCCATGCGGGGTTCGCGGCGCTCGTTTCACCGGAAAGGCCCGTGAGCGCCGAGGCATCTGCGTAAGCGTTGATGATCGCGCCGAAGATCGTCGCCCGCTGGTCGGCCGTGCAATTCAGAAAGCGGTGATGCCAGCGCAGCGACGTGGTCGCGCTGACTCCGCACGCCAACGCGCTTTT
>JBGPTG010000240.1:0-5615 GCA_041490545.1 Gammaproteobacteria bacterium | reverse complement strand
CGATTGCGGCAGGGGCATTCCGCGTCGAGACGATCGACCTGATCATGGCAAATGGGATTGGGCTAAGCTCACCAATCTATGATATCCGCGCAGCGGCAAACAGCGCCAGAGTACCGGCATCGCAGATGAGTGCCGCCAGCACCGACAAGCTCCTCAAACTGATAGGAACGCCCAGGGACGGGGCGCTCCTGCGCTTTTCCATCGGCAGCGAATTTCTGAAGCTTGGCGATTTCGACCAGGCGTCGGCCAGTCTGCGCGCAGCCGTGGAAAGGGATCCTGGCTATTCCGCCGCCTGGAAACTCCTCGGCGCGGCGCTGGCCCAAGCCGGCCAGGCCCAGCAGGCGCTCGACGCGTATCGCCAGGGAATTCTGGTCGCAGACACCAAGGGCGACAAGCAGGCGGCGAAGGAGATGAAGGTATTTGCCAGACGCCTGGAGAAATCCCTCGAAGCGCAATCGGGCGGAGACTCATGAGAGCTTTGGCGCGCGCTGCCTGCGACAATGGTTTGCCAACCGAAGACTTGTTGACTGAGACTTGCTGACTGAAACGTCCTGACTGAAGCATGCCGAAAAGAGATGGTGGAGTTGAGGAGGATCGAACTCCCGACCTTCGCATTGCGAACGCGACGCTCTCCCAGCTGAGCTACAACCCCACGCCGATGGAATTCTAACTGCAAACTTTCCGGGGAACAACGTGTGGCGGCGCTGCTTCTGCTCGCTGCGAGCCCCCGAACCTCGAAAGAGCAGCGCAGTCAAATCCCAGCGATCCGGGACTCAGCCGGATCGCGCCCGGTCGAGTCGATCCCGCACCGCGATCCAGTCCGCCGTTGCCGGCGGCGCCTCGACGAGAATTTCATCGCAACCTGAGACATCGAGCGCGCGCAAGTTCGCGTACAAGTCGCGCGCGTAGTCCTGTGATTGCCGCGGAGCGTCGATCCACATCACGCTCGCGTCGCGGGCGGGGCGCGGACTCAGGGCCAGCACTGCCCGGCGTGGGGACGCCCGCAAGGCTCGGCTCCATCCCTCCGATGCCACGAGCCGGAGCGGTTGCCGCGGTGCGTAGTGGGACTCCAGCGTGCCCGGTGCACGGGGGGCTAGAGCATCGGGCGCAACCGGTGACGAACCGAGCGCTGCCGTCAGTTGCTCGGGGCTGATTCGGCCCGGGCGCAGCAGCACCGCCCTCCCCCGGGAAAGATCGAGAATCGTCGATTCGATACCGACATCGCAGGATCCCCCGTCCAGGACCAGATCGACCTCATCGCCGAGATCATTGCGCACGTGCTCCGCAGTGGTGGGACTTATCCGGCCAAACTTGTTGGCCGAAGGCGCCGCCAGGCCGACGCGGTGGCGCTCTGCCTCCGCGCCCCCGAATTCGCGCAGCAGCTCGAGCGCGACGGGGTGAGAGGGCATGCGCAAACCGATCGTGTCCTGGCCGCCGGTCAAGTAATCACCGACACCACTCGCCCGCCTGAGCACCAGGGTCAGCGGCCCCGGCCAGAACCCCTCGATCAACCGCTTCGCCACATCCGGGACGTCGCGTGCCCAGTGCGCGACTTGTCCCGGGTGTCCCAGGTGAACTATCACCGGATGGTCGGCAGGCCGCCCCTTGGCCGAGAAGATGCGCGCTACCGCGGCGGGGTTGGAGGCATCGGCCCCCAGCCCGTAGACGGTCTCGGTCGGAAACGCAACCAATCCCCCGCGCCGCAGTATCTCCGCAGCCTCCCGGATGGGAAGGGTACGACCGGCGTCTCGAGTCGCCGCCACGTGCAGCAGGTCGAACCGAAACCGGGGTCAGCCGGGCAGCTTGGCGTTCTTCGCTGCCTCGGACTGTGTTGCGCGGAATCGGGACAGGCGCTTGGCGAGCTTTGCGTCGCTGCACGCGAGGATGGCCACGGCGAACAGCCCCGCATTGGCGGCACCTGCCTCTCCGATCGCAAAGGTTGCGACAGGAACGCCCTTGGGCATCTGCACGATGGACAACAGCGAATCCAGACCCTTCAAGTACTTCGAAGGAATCGGCACGCCGAGCACCGGCAATGTGGTTCTGGATGCAACTACGCCGGCCAGATGCGCCGCACCACCGGCACCGGCGATGAAGCACTTCGCTCCGTTCGCGGCCAACTGCCCGACCCACTGTTCGAGGGGCCCGGGGGAACGGTGCGCGGATAGCACCTTCGCCTCATAGGGCACGGAGAAATCGTCGAGCTGCTTCGCCGCCTCGCGCATGATCTCCCAGTCGTTTGCGCTGCCCATGACGATTCCGACCAATGGTGCGGTCTTGGCCACGCTCATGCTCCCAGCTTCCGGCCGGTAAGCCGGTACAGCGCCTCGCGGTATTTTTCCGAGGTCTTGGCGACCACATCCGCGGGAAGCCGCGGGGCGGGCGGGGTCTTCTTCCAGCCGAGCGACTCAAGATAGTCGCGCACGTACTGCTTGTCGTACGAAGGCGGGCTGATGCCCGGACGGTACTCGTCCGCCGGCCAAAAGCGCGACGAGTCGGCGGTGAGCGCTTCGTCGATGAGCACGAGGTTGCCGCCGGCGTCGGTGCCGAATTCGAACTTGGTATCGGCGATGATGATGCCGCGCTCGCGCGCGAAATCGGCGGCCTCGCGGTAGAGACGGAGACTGGTATCGCGGACTTTCGCCGCCAGGTCCCTGCCTATCATCTTCTCCGCTTGCGCAAACGGGATGTTCTCGTCGTGAGCCCCCAGATCGGCCTTCGTCGCTGGGGTAAAGATCACTTCGGGCAGCTTGTCCGCCTGTCTCAGCCCCTTGGGCAACGGAATGCCGCAGAGCGAGCCGCTCTGCTGGTAGTCCTTCCAGCCCGAGCCGATGAGATAGCCGCGCACCACCGCTTCGATCGGCAGGGGCTTGAGTTTCCTGACGACCACCGCGCGTCCCCTCACCTGCGCGACCTCCTCTGCGCCCTTGACCACCGATTCGGCCGCCGCTCCGTTCAAGTGGTTGGGAATGACGTGCGCGAGCTTGTTGAACCAGAAATTCGACATCTCGTTGAGCACCAGGCCCTTGTCGGGGATCGGATCCGGCAGGATAACGTCGAATGCGGACAGGCGGTCGCTGGTCACGATGAGCAGCCGGTCGTCGCCGACCGCGTACATGTCGCGAACCTTTCCGCGCCCCAGGAAGGGCAGGCTCTTGATGTTCGATTCGTAGAGCGCGCCAGCCATCGCTACGCTACCTGCTTCTCCAGGTCCGGACGGTACTTGCCTTGAGACGCGAGCCCGTTCATGCGGGCGCGGTGATGCAATGCCCGTTGCGCGGCCGCGACGTTTCCGGGAGATCCGCGCCAGATCTTGAGAGGGGGATTCTGCAGGGCGCGGCTGTACGAGAAGGTGAGCGGCCAGGGCAGGCCGGGCATCTTCGACATTCCGTTCAGGTGCGCCGTCGCCGCTTCGTCGCCCTGCCCTCCGGACAGGAAAACAATGCCGGGCAGCGCCGCAGGAACGGTGCGCTTCAGGCACAGCACCGTTTGTTCCGCCACGCGTTCGACGCCGGCCTGCTTCGGGCAGTCCTTTCCGGATACGACCATCGACGCCTTGAGGATGGTATGTTCGAGCGAGACGTTGTACGCGCGCAGCGCGGCGAACAGAGCCGACAGCGTCGCCTCCGTGGCCTCGTAGCAGCGCTCGATGGTGTGATCGCCGTCGAGCAGCACCTCGGGTTCGACGATGGGTACGATCGACGCTTCCTGGCACAGCGCGGAATAGCGCGCGAGCGCGTGCGCATTGGCATACACGCAGGCGTGGCTCGGAATGCCCGGCCCTATCGTGATCACTGCGCGCCATTTCGCAAAGCGCGCGCCGAGCTTGAAGTACTCCTGGAGCCGCTCTCTCAAGCCGTCCAACCCCTCGGAAACCTTTTCCCCGGGACAAAGCGCGAGATCGTGGATGCCCTTGTCGACCTTGATGCCCGGAATGATGCCCTTCCCCTCCAGGTAGGCCGGGAACGGTTCGTTGCCGCTTAGGGTCGACTGCCGCAGGGTTTCGTCGAAAAGAATCACCCCGCTGACGAAATCCTCGATGCCCTTGGTCGTGAAAAGAAGGTCGCGGTAGGCGCGGCGATTCTGCTCGGTGCATTCGACGCCGATCGACTTGAAGCGCTTTTCGCAGGTGCCGCTGGATTCGTCCGCCGCGAGCAGGCCCTTGCCCTTGGCGACCATGGCGGCGGCAGTCCTTGAAAGAAGATTCTTGTCCATGAAATGTTCCTGTGACTGATTTGGAAGATGGCGGGAGGACCCCGAGGGTCGTGATTTTACCGCGCCTGACGCAAGCGCCGCACGTCCCGGGGACCGATCCTCTAGCACGCCGTCTGGTGACGGACGCGGCAGGTGGCCAGCACCTCCTCCGGATCGCGCCGCCACCAGTTGCGCGAGGACATGATTTCGACTTCGTGGAACCCCCGGTATCCGGCCCGCTCCATCCAGGAACGGACGAGCGGCAGATCGATCACCCCGTCGCCCATCATTCCCCGGTCGGTGAGCAGGTCGGTGGTGGGCACCAGCCAATCGCAGATGTGGAACGCCAGCAGGCGCTTGTCGCCTGCACGTTCGATTTGCGCGCTGAGCTGCGGGTCCCACCAGACGTGGTAGACATCCACAGCCACGCCAACCCCTTCCCCCAGTTCGTCGCACAGGTCGAGAGCCTGCGCCAGGGCATTGACGCAGGCGCGGTCCGCGCAGTACATCGGATGTAGGGGCTCGATCGCGAGCGGCACGCCCGCGGAACGCGCATGATCGAGCACTTCGCCGATGCCGTCCCTCACCATCGCCCGCGCCCCGGCAAGGTCCTTGGAGCCGGGAGGGAGACCGCCGGCGACGAGAACCAGGCATCTGGCCTCGAGGACCGCGGCATCGTCCACCGCTCGCAGGTTGTCGTCTATCGCCGCTTGGCGGCCATTGCGGTCCGCGGCCGGAAACATTCCGCCACGGCACAGGCCCGTGACCGTCAGGCCGTGATCGCGGATCGCCCTGGCCGCATTCTTTGCCCCCATCTCGGCGAGCTTGTCACGCCAGGGCGAGATGCCGCGGATGCCGTGGCGAGAACAACCCTCTATGATCTGGCGCAGTTTCCACTTGTCGCGCACCGTGGCGGTGTTGAGCGACAGCAGTTCCGGGTCGGGCGGATTGCTCATCCGTCCACGCCGTTCACGGCCAGAAACTGCTTCATCCGGGATGACGCCAGCTCGGGGTCGCGCAACAGCCCGGCCGCGTCTGCAAGACGAAATGTTTCGGCAAGATCGACGACCGAGCGCGCCGACTGCTGGCCGCCGACCATGACGAAATGTTCCTGGTGCCCGTTCAGCCACGCGAGGAAAACGAGGCCGGTCTTGTAAAAGCGCGTCGGCGCGGAAAATATGTGCCGTGCGAGCGGCACCGTCGGCGCGAGGATGTCGCGGAAGCCTTTCGCGTCGCCCGACGCGAGGCGACAGAGCGCGGCCGAAGCGGCGGGCGCGATCGCGTCGAAGATCCCGAGCAGGGCGTCCGAATGGACCCTGCCGTCGCCCTCGATCAACTCCGGGTAGTTGAAATCGTCCCCCGTATACATGCGCACCCCCTTGGGAAGGCGCCGGCGCATGGTGATTTCCTTCTCGCGATCG
>JBGPTG010000239.1:0-5618 GCA_041490545.1 Gammaproteobacteria bacterium | reverse complement strand
CGCCTTTTGAGCTGACCGTTCCCGTGAGCCATGCCGATCACATGCTGGGTTCGGAGCATGCGGCCGTGACCGTCGTCGAATACGGCGATTTCGAATGCCCGAACTGTCTTCAGGCCGCGCCGGTGGTGAAGATGCTGCTCGAGCGCTTCGCCGGCCGCGTGCGGATCGCGTACCGGCATTTCCCTCTCGAAGAGGTCCACCCGCATGCCCTGGGCGCCGCGCTGGCGGCCGAAGCCGCGGCCGGCCAGCAGAAATTCTGGCCGATGCACGACCTGCTGTTCGACAACCAGCGCCATCTCAAGCCTTCCCAGATCCGCGGCTACGCGCAGCGCCTGGAGATCGACACGGTCCGCTACGACGCCGACATGAAGGACACGCTCTATCTGCAGCGCGTGCGCGAGGATATCGACGGGGGCCAGCTGAGCGGGGTGCGGGCCACGCCGACCTTCTTCGTCAACGGAAAGCTGCAGGACATCTCGTACGGCTTGCAGGCGCTGGCGCAGGGCATCGAAGCGGCTCTCAATTCGCGAGGGTAGCGAGCACACGTCTGACGTTATTTCCGCACCGTTGCGGAAATCGCGAACGCCAGCACGAAGGTCAGCAGCGTCAGGGTCGCGGAAATTACGAACACATAGGAACCCAGGCCGTCGTATAGCAGTCCGCCGGCGACCAAACCGATGATGCTGGCCAGGGCTGCCACACTGCCGGCGAGTCCCTGAACCGTACCCTGCAAGTTCCCGTCTGCGGCCTTCGCAAGAACGGAGAGTAATGAAGGCCACATGACGCCGTTGCCGAGGGCGAGCAAGGCAGTCCCGACGTAGACGGTCGCGGTATCGGCTGCACCGAAAAACGGGAAGCTGGCGGCCAGCACCAGGCTGCCGCCGAGGACAAGGGTACGGTCGGACCAGATTTTCAAGGCGCGCTTCAACACCGGACCCTGCACCAACGCCATCATCAATCCCATGACTGAAAAAAACACGCCGGTCTCGGCGAGCGACCAGTGGATCCCGGTCGCCGCGTACACGGGGAAGCTGACGTAAAAAAGATTGAAGGCTAGGAACACGAGGAAGTACAGCGCGAGCAGGAGCCCCACCGACGGCAGCGCCAGGATCGCGACGATCGATAGTTTCGGCGCGGCCGCCAGCCGAAAACACGGCTTGTGATCCTGGCCGAGGATCTTGCGCACGCTGACTTCCTCCGGGTCGGTCTGCAACACGCAGGGTTCAGTCTCCGGGAGCCAGAAGGCGACCATCAGACCGGCTATCACCGAGATGACGAAGGCGGCCAGGACGGGCAGCGTCTCCCCCATTGCCATAGTGCCGAGCGCGCCGGCGATCGCCGGCCCCAGAACAAATCCGAGGTTCGCCGACACCGCCATCTTGCCGAAGTTGGCGCTGCGGTTGGTGTCGTCGCTGATGTCGGCGAGGTAGGCGTTGGCGACCGACACGTTGCCGCCTGTAGTCCCGTCCAACGCCCTGGCGAAAAAAAGCACCACGAGCGGCACCGTGAGCGTGAAAGCGCCAAGCATCGGGGACTGCACTTCGAACAAGGGCCGGACCGGAAGCCAGAGCGCCACCAGGAAGATTCCCCAGGAGATAAGGGTCCCGACCTGACTCAGCAGCAGGATACGCCGCCGCCCGTAGCGATCCGACCAATGCCCTAGCACCGGCGCGCCGAGCAGTTGGAAGAAGGAATAGGTCGCCCCCATGACCCCATAGACGAGCGCGTTCCCACCGAGCCTGGTGACGAGATAGACCAGAAACGGCAGCACAATGCTGAAACCGAGCGTGCCGACGAAGTTGACCGCCAGGATCGGGAAGACCGACACACGGCCGGACGGCTTCGTCTCGACTGCCTTCGGTGGCTCCATCCTGATGTTTCCCTCCCGGCTCTAGATATTAGCTCGTTCGATTTTCTGTCAACGGATTGCTATTGCCTCAATTGCTTGATAAATGCCCGTCCCGCCGGGCCCGGCGGCGCGTCCTTGCGGTAAACAGCGTGCAGGACCAGGACCTGGGCACGCCTCGGAAATCCTTGAATCCGGATTTTCAAAAGCCGGCCTTTTGCGATCTCATCGCGGACCATATGCAAAGGCATGTGGCCCCAACCAAATCCGGCAAGAAGGAACGCATGCTTCGCCCCCAGGTCGGCAAGACGCCAGGTCAGCGGCGACAGAACGCCGTAGTTTCGCCCTTCAGTGAGTGCTGTTCGATCGGTGAGCACGAGTTGGACATGTCGGGCGATCTCTTTGTTGGACACGACGCCCCGCACAGCGGCAAGCGGATGGTTTGGAGCGACAACGGAGACGAAGGGAACTTCAAACAAGGGCTCGCTGTGAACGCTGTCGGGGATAGTGGGAAGGGAACCCACCACTCCAATCCGACAGCGGCCGTCCAGAACCGGTTGAACGACCCCACCGAGCGATTCAACAAACAGCCGCAGCGACGTATTGGGATAGCTCCGGTGAAAATAGCCCACCGCCTCGGTCAGCGACGTCATCGGGTAAATCACGTCGATGACCACCGACAGTTCGGGCTCCGTGCCCTCCGCGATCGTCCGCGCTCGCGCCTTGAACCCGTCCATCCCGCCGACGACTTCTTTCGCCTCGCGAAGCAGCGCCTCGCCCGCAGCCGTGAGCCGCGGGTACATCTTCGTCCGGTCGAAGAGCTTCACGTTCAACCGGCTCTCGAGATTTGCGACAGTCTGGCTCACCAGGGATTGAGCCCGCCGGAGCTTGCGTCCGGCGGCGGAGAAGCTGCCTGCTTCCGCCGCAGCGATAAATACACGCAACTGGTCGAGGGACACGGCATCAAGCATATCGTCCGAAGAATACATCTGTTCTTCAGATGGGTGCCATCAAGAGATATTGGCTTCTCAGCCGGTTCGCCGCAACGTACTTTCATGTCCCTCATCATTCCTTCCGGAGCACAAAAATGAGCGACTCGCGCAATCCCAAAGCAGGCTTGGGCGCTTTGTTGACGCCCGACAACTGCGTACTGATGCTGATCGATCATCAGCCTTTTCAATTTGCCGGCCTGCGCAGCCACGATACTCAGACCATCATCAACAATGTCGTGGGCCTCGCCAAGTCCGCGAAAGTCTTCGGCGTTCCCACGCTGCTGTCCACCGTCCTGGAAAGGCAGGGCGGCGTGCTCATCAAGCAACTGCAGGATATCTTCCCCGAGCAGAAGCCCATCGACCGCACCTTCATCAATACCTGGGAAGACGCCCGGGTGGTGGAGTGGGTCAGGAAGACCGGCAGGAAGAAAATCGTCATGGCCGCGCTATGGACCGAAATCTGCCTCGCGATGCCGGCGATTCAGGCGATAGGCGAAGGCTACGAGGTTTACATTGTTACCGACGCCTCCGGCGGCGTGAGCGTCGAGGCGCATGAGGTGGCAATCCAGCGCATGGTTCAGGCAGGCGCCATCCCCATTACGTGGATGGTGTTTCCAGCAGAGCTCCAGCGTGACTGGGCCCGCGGGGCCACGGTGCCGGCTTACGCCGAAATGCTGGTGGGCCATTCCGGCAACGTCGGGACGAGCTTCATGTGGGAGCAGCAACTTCTCAACACGCCCTCCGAGGCGAAGGCGAAGAAGGCGGTTGGAGTCTAGGCACTCTGCCTCCGTCACATCAGGCTCAAGGGGACATCATGAAGATCGGAATCATTGGCGCCGGCGGCATCGGGCGGGCATTCGCAGGTCAAGTTGCAAAAGCCGGCTATGAGGTGATCGTCAGCAATAGCCGGGGGCCCGAGTCGTTGGCAGACGTGGTGAAGGAGCTTGGCCCCCGGAGCAGGGCGGGAACGCGCGAGGAAGCGGCGCGGGCGGACGTCGTGCAACTTGCCGTGCCCTGGGACCAGGTACCTGAAGCGCTCGCCGGTTTGCCGTCGTGGAGCGGCCGCATTCTGATCGATTCCACGAATGCGGTCGCAGCTGCAGCCGCCGGCCTGCGGCCCGTCGATCTGAATGGAAAGGCTTCCAGCGAGATCGTGGCGTCTCTGGCGCCCGGGGCGCGCGTAGTCAAGGCCGGCAACACCCTTCTTCGCGCCATGCTGGCGGCAGATCCGCGGGTCGCCGGCGGTCACCGTGTGTTGTTCATATCGGGAAACGACATGGCGGCCAAAAGCACCGTAGGCGCAATCCTCGAGAGGGCCGGCTTCGCCACCATCGATCTGGGCGACCTGGCGAGCAGCGCGAGGCTGCAACAGTTCCCCGGCGGCCCATTACCCACGCTCAACCTCATCAAGCTCGGCTGACGCGGCTCCGGCCATGCCCAACGACTTCAAAGGAAAGGTCGTTCTCGTCACCGGCGCAGGCTCGGGCATCGGTCGGGAGGCTGCGCGGATCTTCGCCGCACGCGGGGCCCTCGTCTACTGCGTGGGGCGGCAGGTTCGCAATCTGGAGGATACCCAAGGCCTCATCGAGAAGGCGGGCGGAAACACCCGTGTCGCCGGGGCCGATGTGTCGGAGGAGCGAGAGGTAGCCGACCTGATTGCCCGCATCGGCACGGAGGCGGGACGCCTGGATGTCGCGTTCAACAACGCGGGCATAACCGGCGGCGCCCATCGCGTCGAGGACTATCCGACCAGCGATTTCGAAAACGTCCTCAAGGTCAACTTGTGGAGCGTTTTTCTTGGCATGAAATATCAGCTCCCGCTCATTAAAAAGAACGGAGGGGGCGCCATCTGCAATACCGCATCCGTCGCCGCCCTGACCGGGCCCGGCGGCATGTGCGCGTATGCCGCCTCGAAACACGGAGTCCAGGGACTTACGCGCGTCGCCGCCATGGAAAACGCCGCACACAACGTGCGTATCAACGCGCTCGCGCCAGGCTGGACGGAGACGCCCATGGTCGTCGCCAACAGCGCACAGAACCCCGCCTTTGCAAAACTCGCTCGTTCAGCCATTCCGGCCAAGCGCGGCGGCGAGGCGAGTGAAGTCGCCGCCGCGGCTGTTTGGTTGTGCTCGGCGGAGGCGAGCTATGTCTTCGGTCAGATGCTGGTGGTCGATGGCGGCATGACGATCGGTGGTTTCGAATTCTCGTAATCGGTCGCGCCGACGTTGTTCGTCAGCCAGACATAGCCGCCGTACATCCACCAGATCGGCACCAGCACCAACAGCGCCCGCAGAAAATCCACACTCCCGCGCGCGTGCTCCACCAGCTGCGTGACTTGCGTGATCACGAAGACGAAAACCAGATCGAAGAAGAGACTCGATCGAGGAAACGCCCGCGGGTTTGGGCGCGCGGGCGTTCATGGTCAACCAACGAAAGAGGTCGGGGTTAACGTTTTGAAGAATGATTCTCCAAGCCGACCCGTAGTATTTTCATGGTTGGGCAGCATAAAAGTAGTATGTAGCTTTGTAGGCGACCCGGGCCTCTTTGCCCACCTGCGCCTGGCTGCAGGCTTCGGCCGGAGCTTTCCCGCCGACTGTATATAGCCGCTGAATGCTTTGCGTTTGGCTTAAGACTCCCTTCCCTGACGATGATTTCGCGCCGAGCAACAACCACGGAATGGCGTTGGCGTCCGGACCGTCATCCCGCGCTTTGGCTTCGCCAGCGACCTTGCTTCCATCATTCGATTCCCAGGTCGGTCCTGCATAGTGTTTGCCGATTTT
>JBGPTG010000238.1:0-5635 GCA_041490545.1 Gammaproteobacteria bacterium | reverse complement strand
TCTGCAACCTGCGCGACGTGTCTGACAGCCCGCCGAAAAAGTGGCGCATCGCGCGGCGGCGCATCTATTTCGAGTGGGCGAGGTCGGTGGTCGGCGGCCTGCGCGGGGTGCACCCGGGGCTCGAGCGCATCTTCGACCGGGCGTATTCGCGCAAGCCCTGATACCTGGCGCTGGGGCACCGACAAGGCGTCGGATTGCCGTCGCGGTTTTGCCCGCCGCGCCGTTCGTTTGCCCGCTCCGCAGACACGTTGCAGCGCCGCATCGGCGCAGAACGCCGTCCCGGCGCCAACTAAGTCACGCAATCCGCAAGTACCGCCTCCTCCGGCACGGGCCTTGCTCCGCTATCTCCCGAGGCGCGGGTTTTCATGGAGGAGGGCGACATGGGCCACAAGGTTTCGAACCTGGAAGAACTGGTCGAGGATTTTCGCGTGATGTTGCCGGAAAAAAGCCGCACCGCGCAGGCGATCGACCAGCACGAGCCGTTCAAGCAGATCGCGCTGCGCGCGGTCGACGACGGCTACATCGAGTTCTCCCACGAACTCGTCGGTTTCATGGAAGTGTGCCTGCGGCGGAACATGTGAGGGCCGGCAAGCAAACGACACGGCACGCGGCGGCGCCGCTCCCCGCCGCCGGCGAATCCGGGAGTCTCTTCGGCGCGAGGCCGCTGCCGGGTTCCCCGAAGCGGCGCAAGCCTGCCCCCGAGCTGATCGCGGCGCGCGCGCTCTGCCATCAATTGAAGCGCAAGCGCGTCAGCGCCGAGAAGAAGCGCCTGGTGCATCTCATCTGCCTCAACCTCCTTTCGATCCTCAGGCGCCGCTCGCAACAGATGTAGCCGGCGAGGTTCCGGGCGATCCCGGGCGCAAGGTAACGCAGGTCTCCTCGGTTATGATGGCGCCCGATGCCCATCGTCGCCGCCTTTGCCACCTCGCACGCCTACACCTTCCAGGAACCCGAGACCTGGGACGCGCGCCGCGCGCGCTCGAAGAAGAACGTCGAGCGCAAGGCCGGGCGGCCGGCCGCGGACGCGCCCCAAGCACAGGCCGAGACGCTGGAAGACAACCGCGAGCGCTACGCGCACATCCGCGCGGCGCACGTGCAGATCCGCGAGCGGCTGGCGCGGCTTCGACCGGATGCGGTGCTCCTCATCGGCGACGACCAGCTGGAGAACTTCAGCGCCGAGGCGATGCCGCAGCTCCTCGTGTATACCGGCGGCGATTACGTCGCCGACGACTGGGACCGCAAGGCGAGCGCGATGATCGCCAATCACCCGCAACTCGCGAAGCACCTGGTCGAAGGCTGCCTCGAAGAAGGTTTCGATGTCGGCTGGTGCACGGGTTTCCGCGAGGGCAGGCTGCTCTCGCACGCGCACACCGAGCCCATCCTCTATCTGGTTCGCGACAGCGGCGTGCCGGTGGTGCCGATCTTCGTCAACGCGGTGCATCCGCCGGCGCCTTCGGCGGCGCGCTGCTACGCCTTCGGGCAGGCGCTCGCCCGCGTCATCGACCGCGATCCGGGCGGGCGGCGCGTCGTGCTGTGCGCCTCCGGAGGGCTGTCGCACTTCTCGCCCTCGCATCCCTGGGCGCACCACTCAGGGCCACGCTACGTCGGCGACATCAGCGTGGACTTCGACCGGAAAATCGTCGCGTGGATGCGCGAGGGCGAAGGCGAGCGGCTGGCCGCACTCTCCTCGCGCGAGTTGATCGAGCACGGCGAAGGCGAGCTGCGCCAGTGGATCGTGCTGCTCGGCGCCCTCGGGAAACGCAAGCCCGAGTTCCTCGTCTACGAGCCGCTCTACCGCAGCATCATGGGCATGGGCGTGGGCTGGTGGGGCGTGGAGGCCTGAACCGGGGACGACAGCAGTTCCTGTCATTCCGAGCGCGGCCGCTCCCCGGTCCGGATCGAGGTCGCCGGCTCCTGCACGCGCAGCGACGCGTGCGACAGGTATTGCTGGCGGAAAGTCTCGAAGGGCAGCGTGTCCGCGGCCTCGGCCTCGCGCTGTTTCACGATCGATTTCTCGACGACCTTCGCAAAGCGCGCTTCCACGCCGGCGGGCAGCGGCTCGGCCTGAAGCACGCGGCGGTGCTCCACCGACAACGTCCGCGCAAAGCGCAAGTACGAGTTTTCGTGGCTCGCGCGCATTTCCGCGAGCATGCGCGCCGCGGGCAGGCGCGAAGGATCTGCGACGGCGGCGACCGCCGCGGCGAGCGCCTCGCGGTGCAGGCTGCCGCCGAGCGCGGCGTCGAGCGCCGCGGCCACCGGCTCGCACTCGGCGAGGATCTGCCCGCTCCATTCGCTCAGCTCGACCATCTGTCCATGGCGATCGAGGCGCAGCCCGGGCTCGCGCCCGCGCGAGGCGACGCGCTGCCGGTTGCGGCCGACCGCTTCGATCTCGGCGTGCGTGTCCGCCGGGCTGTCGGCGAGCAGGCAGTGCAACAGGAACACGTCCAGGAACCTGCAAGTCTCTGCCTGGATGCCGATCGGGGAAAAGGGATCGAGGTCCATCGCGCGCACCTCGATGTACTCGACGCCGCGCTCGCGCAGCGCGTGCAGCGGGCGCTCGCCGGTGCGGATGACGCGCTTGGGACGGATGGTGCCGTAGAACTCGTTCTCGATCTGCAAGAGGCTCGTCGAGAGCTGCCGGTAGGTGTCGGGTACGTCGCCGCTCACGCCAGGCGCGCGGACGCCGATCGCCTCGTAGGGCGGATACGGCTGGGTGAGCGCGTCGTAGAGCGAATCGGCGTAGCTCTCCAGGCTGTTGTAGCTCACCGCCAGAGAATCCTGCGCTTCGCTCAGGTATCCCAGCCGCCCCATGCGCAGCGACGTGGCGTGCGGCAGGTATAGCGTTCCCGGGACGAGTTCGTCTAACGCGTGCGCGCGCCCCTGCACGAAACTCGCGCACACTGCGGGCGAGGCGCCGAAGAGATAGAGTAGCAGCCAGCCGTTGCGGCGGAAGTTGCGGATCAGCGCGAAGTAGGCCTCGTTGGTGTCGCGGTAGCCGGGGAGCGGCCAGGCCGCCCGCGGCAGCGACCAGTTGTAGTGCACGCCGGAAATCGTCTGCATGCGTCTGCCGTAGCGGTGGCCCAGGCCGATGCGGTAAACCATCTTGGCGTAGGCGACGTTCGAGGTCCCGTAGCGCGCGATCGGGATGGTGTTCTCCGCCGGCAGGGTGCAGGGCATGCTCGTGCACCACAGCAGCTCGTCGCCGATGCGGGGTATCACGAACTGGTGGATGCGCTTCAGCTCGGCGAGGCAGTCCTCCACGCTCGTGTGCGCGCCGGTGATGAGCTCGATCTGCGCCTCGCTGTAGTCGGTGGTGATGTGCGGGTGCTTGAGTTTCGAGCCGAGCGCCGCCGGGTGCGGCGTGGCGGCGAGCGCGCCCGCGGGCGTGACGCGCAGGCTCTCCTTCTCGATGCCGCGGCGTATGCCTTTGAGCATCGCGGGCGTGAGCGCGCGCAGGCGTTGCTGAAAGGGAGACGTGGAGGGCATGCCGGCGGGACCTTGAGGACCCGGATTATCCTACGAGCCGCGTTGCAGCGGAATGAAATCGTTGCCGCGCATCGGTCGCAATTGGCGAAGCGCCGGCCGGGCGTTTAAACTCGGCCTGAGCAAGTCACGCGGGGAGTTCGATGCGGAGAATCCAGGTTCGGGCGAGCGCGGGGCGGCGGGCGGCGCGGCATCCGGTCCGCAGCGCGGCGGACGCAGCCGGGTTCACGATGCTGCTCCTTGCGCTCGCCGTGTCGCCGGCGCTTGCCCAGGGCAAGGCCGAAAGCGTCTTCCCCTCGCGGCCGATCCGGCTCATCGTCGCCTTCACGCCCGGCGGCGGCGCCGATCTCACCGCGCGCAGCGTCGCGCAGAAGATGTCCGAGGGCTTCGGCCAGCCGATCGTGGTCGAGAACCGGCCGGGCGCCAACGGCACCCTGGGCGCGATCGCCCTGATGGCGGCGGCGCCCGACGGCTACACCCTGATGCTCACCGACCGCGGCGCACTCGGCATCAACCCCAGCCTCTACCAGAAGCTCCCCTACGATCCACTGCGCGATTTCGATTACGTCGGAGTGGTCGCGGTGGCCGCCTACGTGCTCGTCGCCGATCCGCGGCTGCCGGCGAAGACGCTGGCCGAGTTCGCGCAGCTCGCCCGATCCAGACCCGGCAGCCTCAACTACGCGAGCTTCGGCATCGCCAGCATGGCGCACCTCAACCTGGAAGCGCTGAAGGCGCGCCTGGGACTCGCCATCACCCACGTGCCTTACAAGGGCGCCGGGCCTGCGGTGCAGGCGGTGGTCGCCGGAGAGGCAGCGCTCACCATCGCTTCGCCGCCGGGCGTGATGGGCTTCGTGCGCGACGGCCGGCTGCGCGCGCTTGCCTACGGCGCGCCGCGCCGCTCGCTGCTGCTCCCTGACGTGCCGACGCTGAAGGAAGCCGGCGCCGACGACGACACGCTGGCGTCGACCTACTTCGCTTTCGTGCTGCCCGCGGGCACGCCGCGCGCCCTGGTCGAGCGCCTGCACGAAGCGATGCGCAACGCCCTCGCGCAGCCCGATCTCATCGAGCGCCTCGGCCAGGCCGGGCTCGAGCTCGTGGGCGGGACCGGCGACGACCTCCTCGAGCTGGTGCGCGGCGACATCCCGCGCTTCCGCAAAATCATCCGCGACATCGGCCTACAGCCGGAATAGGCGTCGCGGGAACATCCCCACCACCAAAAAAGGAAACTCGCATGGCCAAGGGCTACTGGATCGTCTGCTACCACTCCATCAAGAATCCCGACGCACTCGCCGCGTACGCCAAGCTCGCTGCGCCTTCGATTCAGGCGGCAGGCGGACGTTACCTGGTGCGGGGCAATCCCGCCAAGGTGTACGAGGGCGGCCTCAACCAGCGTACCGTGGTGATCGAGTTCGACAGCGTGCAGAAAGCGATCGCCGCGCACGATGGCGCCGGATACCAGGACGCGCTCAAGTTGCTGGGAGACGCGGCGAAGCGCGACATGCGCATCGTCGAAGGCGCGGCCTGAATGCGTGCGTTCGCTGCGTCGATGGCGCTGGCGCTGGCGAGCTCCCTCGCCGCGGCACAGAACTATCCGACCAGGCCGATCCGCGTCATCCTTCCGTTTGCCGGAGGCACGGACGCGGTCACGCGCCTGCTCGCTCTCAAGCTCTCGCCCGCGCTCGGCGAGCAGGTGCTGCCCGATCCGCACCTGGGAGCGGGCGGCAACATCGCGCACCTCGCCGTCGCGAAAGCGGCGCCCGACGGCTACACGCTGCTGATGGCCGCTCCGCCCTTCGTCATCAATCCTCACCTCAATCCGAAGGTCGGTTTCGATCCGCTGCGCGATTTCGTGCCCATTGTGCTGCTCACCGCGATCCCGAACGTCCTGGTGGTGCATCCGAAGGTGAAGGCGGCGACGCTAGCGCAGCTGATCGAAGCGGCGCGCGCTGCGCCCGGCAAGCTCACCTACGGCTCGGGCGGCGTGGGTTCGTCGAACCATCTCGCCGCGGAGCTTTTGAAATCCGCCGCGAAGATCGACATCCTGCACGTGCCCTACAAGAGCGCGACGATCGCGCTCACCGCGGCGCTCGGCGGCGAGACCGACGTCGTGATCGTCGCGGCTTCGAGCGCGGCGCCCTTCGTGAAGGACGGG
>JBGPTG010000237.1:0-5667 GCA_041490545.1 Gammaproteobacteria bacterium | reverse complement strand
TGAAGATTTTCGCGGAGCAGCAGATCGTCGCCTCCTACCGGGACTCCGATGACTTCGCCCAGTACATCCGCAAGGAACTGGACAAGTGGGCGGGCGTGATCAAGACCCTGGGCATCAAGGGAGAATAGGCGCGCATGTTCAACGATTCCTGGGCAAGTCGCGACGCGAAACCAATCCCTCAACCATACTACGAAGGTGCCCCCTCAATAATGTTCATCCCGCTTCCGGTTGGAACGACCCGTGTCAGATCGAGATCCGCCGCCGCGAAAAGGCCGCGATACTGTGCTTCCGTTCGTTCCCGCCCGCCACTCATTATCATCATGTGAAGATCGGACACGGCAAGCGCCCGCGTCTCGGCTGAATCCTCGATTCGGGAGGGGATGATGCGTTCAACGAGCAGCACTTTCGCCGCAGGCGCCATCGCGCGCCGGCAATTTCGCAGAATGGCGACGGCGCGCTCATCGCTCCAGTTGTGGATAACGCGCGACAGCAGGTAGGCGTCGCCGCCGGGCGGGATTGAATCGAACATGTCTCCTGCCAACACCTCGCAACGCGTCGCAAGTCCTGCCTCTGCAATGCGCTGCCTTGCCCTTTCGACGACCCGCAGTTGCTCAAAAAGCACACCCTGCGCGGCCTGATTTGCGGCCAGCAGTTTCGTAATGAGCCTGCCATCGCCCCCACCCACATCGACGATCTTCCGTACGCGTGCGAACGAGTAACTCGCAAGAACGGCCTCGCTGTGCGCGCCAACGATGCTTGCCATGCCCTCGTCGAAATCTTTGGCGCTCTCGGGATGCCCGGCGCGATACGTCCATAAATCGCACCCGAAGACGTGTTCAAAGGCAATGCCTCCAGTACGAACGCCGTACATCAGGTCACCCCATGCTCTGTAAGGGTCGTCACCGAGCTGCGCTATGGCCCAGCCCCGCAACGATCCGGGTGCATCGCTCAGCAGCGTCTCCGCGAGTGGATTCAGGGAAAGCCGTTCGCGCCCGTCCATTTCGAATACGCCCGCGCTTACAAGCACTCTCACCACCCGATGGAGCGAAGACGCGTCGGTACCCGTCAGCGCGGCGAGATCCTTGCATGCGGATGTGCCGCCTCCGACCAGATCCGCCAATTGGAGTCGTGCGGCAATGTAGAGCGCCCGTGCAACATGAAAACCGCTGATCAGGCTCAGCATCGTCGCTCTTGCGGGGAAAGCAGGTTGATCGTTCATGATGCTGTCTCTCGAGTCCGTGTCGATGTTGTGGAGCTACTGGGACTCATCGGGTAAACGTCCGATACTGAAGCGCGATCGCGCGCCGAAGAATGTACTAATCTGCCTTGATGCCCGACTCCTTGATTACCTTCGCCCACTTCGGTATCTCGGACTTGATGATCACGGCAAACTCCTCGGGCGAGTTGCCGATTCCTTCCAGCCCGAGACCGGCGAGTTTGGCGCGCAGGTCGGGTTGCGCGAGCGCCTTGACGGTTTCGAGATGGAGTTTGCGAATAATCGCGGATGGGGTCCCTGTGGGCGCGAGTAATCCGTACCATATCGTAACTTCGAAGCCCGGATAGCCGGACTCGGCGATGGTCGGCAACTCCGGGGCCGCCGAGGAGCGCCTCAACGAGCTCACCGCGAGCGCGCGCAGCTTCCCTTCGCACACCAAGGGCAAGACCAACGCTATGGGGCTGAAACTCATCGTGACACGCCCGCCAAGCAGGTCCGGTATTGCCGCGACCCCACCCTTGTAGGGAATATGTCGAATGTCAAGGCCTGCCACGGACTTCAGCAACTCCGTAGCCATGTGAGTGGCAGAGCCGCTGCCGCTGGACGCAAATGTGAGCACGCCAGGCTGCGCTTTGGCCAGGGCAACCAGCTCCTGTACATTCTTCGCCGGCACGGCGTTGTGCACGACCAGCATGTTCGGCGACACGGCAACCTGCGAAACCGGCGCGAAATCTTTCACCGGGTCATACGCCAGCTTGTACAGGCTGGGATTGATGACGAGCTGCGGGCTGGCCAAGAGTCCCAGTGTGTACCCATCCGGCGCTGCTTTCGCGACGCGGTCTGCTGCGATATTGCCGGCGGCGCCGGTAACGTTGTCGATCACAACCGGCTTTCCCCACGCCTCGGCGAATTTTTGGCCAAGAAGGCGCGTGACGGTGTCCGTCGAACTGCCGGGCGGGAGACCGACAACGAGGCGGATCGGCTTTTCGGGGTAAGTCGTTTGCGCGGCCGGACTGCCTGCGATCACCAACGCCAACAAACCCAGCACGGGAACCGATATGCGTTTCATTCTTTCATCCTCCATGCCACCCACTCCGATGTCCAACATCGCCAGCACGTTTCCAACGGATTTCCTCATTATGATTTCTCCCAAGATCAACCAGCGCGCTACAGCTTAAGGACGTGATGGCTTCATGGGAATCACCTCCGCAGTTACCATCGTGTTAAGTTTCGCTTAACGTTGCTCCGGAAACACCCAGGCCGTGGACAAGCTTCGCGCTATTCAGTACTTCAACCGTGCCGTGGAGGCAGGAAGCTTCTCGGCCGCCGCAAAATCGCTTTCCGTCAGCACCCCCGCGGTTACGCAGATGGTTGGGGCACTTGAACGCTTGCTTGGCGTCGCGCTATTTCATCGCACTACCCGCGGATTGTCGCTGACGGCCGAAGGCGAGCGCTACTACAAGACCTCATCCAGGCTCGCGGCGGAGTTCATGGATCTCGATCTGCGCGTCAGCTCGCGCAGCGGGAAGCCGCACGGAACGCTGACGGTCGGACTGTGGCCGAGCCTCGGCCAGCATTGTGTAATGCCGCGGATCGCGCGTTTTGTCGAGCGGTTCCCCGACATCGAGCTTGTCGTCAAGCTCGTGCGCACCATTCAGGATTTCGAAACCGCAAACGTGGACATCTCCGTGCTGCTGGGCTGGACGGACGTGCGTAAGCTCGTAGTGCGGCCGCTGGCACAGATGCGGTACGTCGTGTGTGCCGCGCCGGAATACTGGGCGCGCAATGGCAGACCGCACGAACCGGAAGAATTGCGCAATCACCAGTGCATCCTTCAAAGCAGGCCGGACGAGCCGCTGCTCGATCGCTGGATCTTCGAGAAGGGCACGGAACGGCGCAGCGTTGACGTGCATGGCCGTCTCCTTGGCAACTATCGCGATTTTCTCCTGGAAGCCGCGTGCGCAGGCGCGGGCGTCATACGCGTCAACGACATTACCGCCGCACCGTTCCTGCGCGCAGGCAGGATCGTACCGGTACTTGCCGACTGGGAGATTCTGGAGGCTCCACCGGTCTTCGCAGTCTATCGGCGCACCGAGCGCCACTCGAAGCTGGTGCGCGTCTTTCTCGACTTCCTGGTTGAGATATTTGCCGAGATCGAGAGCGAGCGCACGCCGGCGCCGGCTGGCGCCCTACCCCGTGCGCCGAGGCCCGAGTGGTTCGGCCGGGCGCGCGGCCGTCGGTCGGCCTACGTCGCACGCGGGCGGAAATCCAGGGGATGAGCGGAATCACCCATTGGCGAACCCGTAGGTTTAAGCGTCGTGGGCGGGTGCTAAAATTCCCACACCATCGCTATTGGAGTACACGCATGCCATCGCGCACGCTCACTACGTCGGAAAGGCGCTGAGCCGGGAAACCGCCGCGTTCATCACATGTTCAACCTGCATCTCAGCCCCGAGCAGCTCGAGATCCGCGACACGGTTCGCGATTTCGTCGCGCGGGAAGTCAAGCCGGTTGCGCTCAAACCGCAGCGGCTGGAGGCGTTCGAGAAGCCGTTGCTCACGGCGCTTCTCGAACAGTCCTCGGGGATGGGTCTGCGCACGCTCGCGCTGTCGGAGGAGCGCGGCGGCGCGGGCGCGGACAATATCACCTGCTGCATCGTCACCGAGGAACTGGCGGTGGGCGATCCGGATATTGCCGCGGTGCTCGCGCAGACATCATTGCTCGGACGCCTCTTCGAGCGGCTAATGACGCCCGAGCAGCGCAAATGCTTCCTGCCGCCGTTGCTGAAAGATGATCGCTTTCACCTCGCTTTTGCCGAGCGCGAGCACGGCAGCGAAACCGCGCTGGGGGTCAACTACCATCGTCCGGGGGCGACCGAGCCTGTCATCGGGACGACGGCCGCGCGCGCTGGCGACGAATGGGTCATCAACGGCGCGAAGAATTGTGTGGCCAACGCGCCCGTCGCGAAACTCTTCGCCGTCCAGGCGAGCACCGCCGGCGGCGTCAGCACCCTGCTCGTGCCGCGGGACACGGCCGGCCTTTCGGTGCGCGCGCAGGAGGGACACTGGTTTCACGGGAGTTGCGGCGAAGTCGTGTTCGAAAACTGCCGTGTGCCGGTGGAAAACCTTCTGGGCGCGGAAGGAAGTCCGCTGACCGACGGCCTCGAAGCGCAGGGCCGCGGCAGCCCGCAATTCCAGGCGCTCAACCTGGGCATCGGCCGCGCTGCGTATGAGGCGGCCCTCGACTACGCGCAGCTGCGCGTGCAGGGCGGCAGGCGCATCGTCGAGCACCAGGCCATAGGCGCGAAGCTCGCCGACATGCTGATGAAGCTCGAGCTCGCGCGTGCAGCGATCTGGCGCGCGGCATGGGCGTCGGATCATCCCGAGGCGATCGCCGACCGCAGCCTACCCGACCTGCCGCTGCAGACCGTCGCGCAGATATTCACCGCCAGGGCGATGCTCGAAGTGGCCACGGATGCCGCGGAATGTTTCGGCGCGATGGGCGTGATGCGCGACCTGCCGCTGCAGAAATATATCCACGACGCGCGCGTGTGCCTGCACTCGGGCGACGGTGGCGCGGATGCGACGCTCAGGCTCGCCGAAGCCCTGGCCGGCTGGCGCCGTCCGGCGAAAACCGGGACCTGAGCCATGGACTTCTCGCTCAACGACGAGCAGCGCGAGTGGCAGGCGAAGGCGCGCAAGTTCGCCCGCGAGGAGATACGGCCGATTTCGCTGGCGCGCGACGCCATCGAAGATCCGCGCGAGACCTTCGACTGGGACATCATCAGGAAGGGATCGAAGCTCGGTTTCCGCACCATGGCCGTTCCCAGGGAGTGGGGCGGGCAGGGGACCGATTTCGTGACGCAGGCGCTGGTCATGGCCGAACTCGCGAAAGCGGACAGCGCGATCTCCAAGAGCTTCAGCCAGTGCTGGAAGTGGAGTCATCTGATCGCCGCGGTCTGTACCGACGAACAGAAGGAGCGCTTCCTCAAGCCCTTTCTCGCCGACGATACCTTTGTGCTCGGCAAAGGCATCAGCGAGCATTCCGCCGGCTCGGACAACCGGCTGCCGCCGCCGGACGATCCCAAGGCGGGCCTGAAGTTGCGGGCCGAGCGCCGCGGCGACGAATGGATCCTCAACGGCGAGAAGGCTTACATCGCCAACGCCAACATCGGCAAGCTCTTCTTCATCGACGCGCGCACCGACCCGAACGCTCCGCTCAAGCAGGGCACGACGATGTTCCTCGTGCCGCGCGACACGCCGGGCTTCCGCACCGGCAAGGTGTTCAACAAGAGCGGCTGGCGCTTCTACCAGAACGGCGAGATGATTTTCGAGAACGCGCGCGTGCCGCACGCCAACGTGGTGGGCGAGGTCAACGGCGCCGTGCGCAAGTCGGGCGGTGCGGGCGGCGATACCACGGGAGGCGACCTGTTCGGCGATCTGGAACTGGCC
>JBGPTG010000236.1:0-5680 GCA_041490545.1 Gammaproteobacteria bacterium | reverse complement strand
TCGATCCAGGCCTTGAGCACCTGCATGATGAAGACGTTGTACCGCTCCACCAGCCTCGCATCGACCACCTTGCATTCGAGATTCGCGTAGCACTCGGCGATGAGCGGCGCGGCGACGCGCGAGGCGGGCATCGGCGTGAGACGGAACGCCTTGAACTTGTCGATCTTCCGGCCCGTAGTGTTCCCGACGCGCACCGTTTTGGCCGCCAGCTCCACCGTCGGAATGTTGATCACGCACTCCCCGGTCGCCCTCAGGAGGCCGAAGCTGTAATTCCGGTCGCTGATCACGCAACCGATGATCGGCGGCTCGAAATCCATCATCATGTGCCACGATAGGGTCATGATGTTCGCGCACCCGTGCCACGTGGTCGTGACCATCACGACGGGGCCCGGCTCGACCAGGCGATAGACCCGCGACAAGGGAAGAGATTTCTTCACCCGCTGAATTCTACGCAAGGCGTGCGTCTGCGGGTGGCATTGGGCGGGCGCCGGTGGCTGGAACCGAGTTATCTCTTGAAGCATACCGACATACCGTCTCAGGTGGAAAAGCCTGACGCGAAACCGATTTCCCGAGGCGATAGCGGTATCCGAATGGCGCCCCGACCCAGACACCGCATGCTCGTTCAGGGTTCTGCAAGGTATTTGTTGGTAAATCTGTTCGGCGGAAGCGCTCGCTACGGCGACTCGAGCGACATTCGTCGCGACGTTTTCCACTGATATGGCAACCGCGAGCGGCGCGACCGTATTGCGAGATAACTATTGCCCATTACCGGGCGACGGTAACGTCACGGCAACTGCCTTAGAATCGCTCTGCATGTCGGGCTCAAGACAACAAATCCGCTTTTGCTCCGGCTCCGACGGAGTGCGCCTGGCTTACGCGGTGACGGGCGAGGGGCCGCCGATCGTCAAAGCGGCAAACTTCCTGAGTCACCTCGAGTTCGATTGGGGCAGCCCGGTATGGCGGCACTGGCTCACGGAAATCTGCCGCGACCATACGCTGGTGCGCTACGACGAGCGCGGTTGCGGACTGTCGGATTGGGACATTCCCGAGCTGTCGTTCGATGCCTGGGTCAGCGACCTGGAAACCGTCGTGGACGCGGTCGGGTTCGAGCGCTTCCCGCTGCTCGGCAGCTCGCAGGGCGCGCCGATCGCGATCGCCTACGCGGTGCGCCATCCGGAAAAAGTCAGCCACCTGATCCTGCACGGAGCCTACGCACGCGGCTGGCTGAAGCGCAACCCCACGCCGAAGCAATGCGAGGAAGCCGAGACCATGGTGAAGCTCGCGGAGCTCGGCTGGGGAAAGGAGAACGCGGCGTTCAGGCAATTCTTCACCACGCAGTTCATTCCCGGCGGCACGCCCGAGCAGCATCTCTGGTTCAACGAGCTGGAGCGGGTGACGACCTCGCCTGAAAACGCGGCACGATTCTTTCGCGCGTTCAACCAGATCGACGTGACGGCGCTCGCGCCCAGGGTGTCGTGTCCCACGCTGGTACTGCACTCGAACGGCGATGCGCGCGTGCCGTTCGAAGAGGGGCGCCTGGTCGCGAGCCTCATTCCCGGGGCGCGCTTCGTGCCGCTCGAGAGCCGCAATCACATCCTTCTCGAGCACGAGCCGGCATGGAAGCGCTGGCTCGATGAAGTGCGCGCGTTTCTCCCGGCCGGGCCCGTTGGCGGGGCGGCATTCGCGGAATTGACCCCGCGCGAACGCGAGCTCGTCGAATTCATCGCGCGAGGTCTCGATAACGCCCAGAGCGCGGCGCATCTGGGTCTGAGCGAGAAAACCGTCAAGAATCACCTCACCAGCATTTTCGCGAAACTCGAAGTGGAAAACCGCGCGCGGCTGATCGTGCTCGCCCGCGAGGCCGGCTTCGGCCGGAAGCCCAGCTGACCCCTCCCGGGACTTTAGTCCCGGTTCTTGCCTCGGCGGAGGCGGCCTTTTGCGCCGACCGGGACCCCGGTCTCACGACGCGCTGCCCGCTGTGCTGCGAAACTTTGCGTGCAGCCACCGATGCATTCTTACAGGAGACCGATCATGACTACCGCAACGGCGGCACCTGTTGCCGCATTCGACCCCGTAAAGTACAAGAACACGACTCGCAGCCAGTGGGACTCCGCCGCCGGGGCCTGGCACCGCTGGGGGCCGACGCTTGCCGATTGGCTCGGCGAGGCGACGCGCGTCATGCTCGACATGGCGGACATCCGGGCCGCACACCGCGTACTCGACGTCGCTGCCGGAGCGGGGGAACAGTCGGTGGTCACGGCGAAGCGCGTCGGCCCGAAAGGCCATGTTCTCGCCACCGACATCTCGCCGAGGATCCTCGAGTTCGCGCTGCAATCCGCCCGGGACGCCGGCCTCGCGAACGTCGAGACGCGCATCATGGACGGGGAGAGTCTGGAACTGCCGGAAGACTCCTTCGACGCCGTGATCTCGCGCGTGGGCCTGATCTATTTCCCGGATCAGCACAAGGCGCTGACCGGGATGCGCCGCGTCTTGAAGAGCGGCGGGCGCGTGGCGGCGATCACCTACTCGACGCCGGAGAACAACAAGTTCTTTTCGATCCCAGTCTCGATCATCCGGCGCCGCGCGCAGCTCCCGCCGCCGCTGCCGGGCCAGCCCGGCCCGTTCAGCCTCGGAGCACCGGGCGTCATGGAAGCCGCTTTCGAGCGCGCCGGTTTCCGCAACATCGAGGTGCGCAGGATTCCTTCGCCTCTGCGCCTCGCGTCCGCCAAGGAATGCGTGCGCTTCGAGCGCGAGTCGTTCGGTGCGCTGCACCAGATGCTGGCCGGATTGCCGGAGACGGAACGGCCGTCCGTCTGGACCGAGATCGAGCGCGATCTCGCGCAGTTCGAAGGATCGAACGGCTTCATCGGCCCGTGCGAAATGCTCGTGGCAGTCGGGATCAAGATCTGAAGCACGGCCTTGTCACCGGCCGATATCAACAACGCAAGCAAGGAGAACACGATGCACACTCACGATCAGAAAACCGAGCACAAGTCATTCATCAGTCCCGAAGAAGTCCGGAATTTTCCGAACGGCAAAGCCGAGATTCTCACTATTGGCGGAGCCGAGGTTGGTCGCCTGGTCTTCAACCCCGGTTGGCGCTGGTCCACCGATGTCAAACCGCTCGCCAAGACCTCGAGCTGCGAGGCCCCGCATTTTCAGTATCACGTGTCCGGAAAACTTGCCATCCGGATGGACGATGGAACCGAATTCATCGCCGGCCCCGGGGATATCACGTCACTGCCCAAGGGCCATGATGCGTGGGTAGTCGGCGACGAGGCCGTTGTTGTGGTCGACTGGTTCGGCGCAAGCAACTATGCCAAGCACACCTGATAGTTGCTTGACGCATTCGCCCGCTCTCTTACATCGCGAAGGGGCGGCCTAACCCCACGCCCAACGCGGACGCGCGCAAGAGGCGCGCGCGCCGGTGGCGTGAACGTTGAGGCCATAAGAAACACTCGAATTGCGATTGTCGCGAACGGCCGCTTCGGGTCCAGGCTGTGTGAAAACTCGGAATTGTCCATAATGCACAAAGACCCGACCGCACAGGCCACTTGAACGTCTGCCATATCGATTTCCATTTTCGTTGCTGTTGCCTGAGGTTAGCAGCTCGCGCGCCAAGCACAAGGTCCTCAGCAGGCTGTCCTCGGGTTGTTCACCTGCACGGCGGAAATGTCCTAAAATTCCTCCCTTGATGCGGGTGTAGTTCAATGGTAGAACGAAAGCTTCCCAAGCTTTAGACGAGGGTTCGATTCCCTCTACCCGCTCCAACCCACATGCCCGCATCCTTCGACGGTAAGCTGGTCGTCGCCATTTCCTCCCGGGCGCTGTTCGATCTCGAGGAGTCGAACCGCGTGTTCGAGGAGCAGGGGGTCGATGCCTACTACGAGTACCAGCGCAAGCGCGAGAACGACGTGCTCGAGCCCGGCATCGCATTCTCGCTGGTGAAGAAACTGCTGAAGCTCAATGCGCCCGCGCCGGCGCAGTCGCGCGTCGAAATCATCCTGCTGTCGCGCAATACGGCCGATACCGGCTTGCGCATCATGAACTCGATCGAGCACCACCGGCTGGACATCTCGCGCGCGGCGTTCACCGGCGGGGAGAACACCTACCCCTACGTGCCGGCGTTCGACGCGCATCTGTTTCTTTCGGCGAACCCGGTCGACGTGCGCAAGGCGCTCGATGCGGGGCACGCGGCCGCGACCATCCTGCCCTCCAACGTGGGGAAGAACGTCGGCACGAGCGAGGAGTTGCGCATCGCCTTCGACGGCGACGCGGTGCTGTTCTCCGATGAGGCCGAGCGGATCTACAAGCAGGAGGGGCTCGACGCCTTTACCGCGAGCGAAGTGAGCGCGGCGCGCGAACCGCTGTCGGGGGGCCCGTTCAAGAATTTTCTCGCCGCCCTGCACCGGATCCAGTCCGAGTATCCCGCAGACCGCGCACCCATACGCACGGCGCTGGTCACGGCGCGCAGCGCGCCCGCGCACGAGCGCGTGGTGCGCACGCTGCGGGCCTGGAACATCCGCATCGACGAAGCGCTGTTCCTGGGCGGGCTCGACAAGGGACCGTTCCTCAAGGCGTTCGGCGCGGACATATTCTTCGACGACCAGCGCGGCCACTGCGAATCGGCGAGCCAGCACGTCGCGACCGGGCACGTGCCGTACGGCGTGGCCAACCCATGAAGACTGTCAAAGTCGCCCTGTTCGCCGCCGCCGGTATCGTTGCTCTGGTGGTTCTCGCGCTGGTGATCCTCGTCGCAACGTTCGACCCGAACAAATACAAGCCTGAGATCGCGGCGGCAGTGAAGGAGAAGACCGGCCGCACGCTCGCGATCGAGGGCAACATCGGCTTGTCGCTGTTTCCGGATCTTGGAGTTGCGGTAGGAAAGATCTCCCTTTCCGAACCCAACAGCAGCCGGATTTTTGCCCGGATCGATCAGGCGCGCGTCTCGGTCGCGTTGCTGCCTTTGTTGTCCCGGCAGGTGGTGGTCGACCGCGTGACGCTGTCGGGCCTGTCGGTGGACCTGGTGAAGCACAAGGACGGCAAGACCAATTTCGCGGATCTGGTCGCGCCGGCCGGTGGTGCGGCGGCGTCGCCGCGCCGCGAGGCGCCGGCAGCGGGCGCGCCGCGGCTGGAGATCGCAGGCATCGAAGTTCGCGCCAGCAACGTCGGCTGGCACGACGAAGCGAGCGGCGGCCGCTACAAGGTGTCGATTGGAGAATTCAGGACCGGACGCATCGCGAGCGGCGTTCCGGGAAAGCTTTCGCTTGCTGCGAGGATCGAAGCCACGCAGCCGAAGACCGATCTCCAGCTCGGCGTCACGAGCGGCTACCGGGTCGACCTCGAGCGCAAGACCGTGGCGTTTTCCGGGCTTGAACTGAAGATCTCCGATGCTGCGTCAGGATCGTCGCCGGCAACAACCATCAAGGGTGACGTGGAGTTCGACCTGTCGAGTCAAGGCTTGCGCTTCATGCTGGGCGTCGATCGCCTCAACCTTGACCGGTATTTTCCGCCGCCTGCGAAAAGGGGCGCAGCGGGCGCGACGACAGCGTCGCAAGGTTCGGCGAGTCAGGCGGAACAGCCGATCGACCTGTCGGCGCTCAAGGGACTCAAGCTGCAGGGCAGCGTGAAGATCGGCGAACTCGTCGTGTCGAACGTCAAGGCCGAGAAGGTCGACGTC
>JBGPTG010000235.1:0-5710 GCA_041490545.1 Gammaproteobacteria bacterium | reverse complement strand
CTTGAGCGCGCTGTCGGTGAGGATTTTTCGCAGAGCGCTGTCCTCGTGGGCGAGTCCGAGCTCGCGGGCGATATCGGCGTAGAAGCCGGCCGTGGAGGGCAGCAGGCCGGGCTTGGGTACGCCGACCAGCACGACCTGCGCCCCGCGCGCCCGCGCGAGTCTCGCCATGGACCGCAGATTGTTCGCCGTTGCGCCCTCGTCGAGCTTGCGCAGGAAATCGTTGCCGCCGTGGCAGAGGATCACCAGTTGCGGACGGGTGTCGTCGAGCACCGCGGGGAGCCGCGCCAGCCCCTCGGCGCTCGTTTCCCCGGGAACGCCTGCGGCGATCACGCTGCGGCCGATCAGCGCCTGCAGGCGCGCCGGGTAGCTTTCCTGGGGAGCGGCCCCGGTGCCGAAAGTAATGCTGTCGCCAAACGCAAGCACCACCGCGTCGGGCGCGAGCCGCGAGAGCTTCGGCTGATCGCCGCACGCGGCGAGCAGCACGACCAGGACAAGCGCGGCGCGGTGCCGCGTCACGCGGGGTCCTTCGGCCCCGGCACGCTCGCGCACTCCTCGAAGATGCGTGCCCGGCACCGAGCGCAAATCGCCTGGTCGAGCCGCGTGAACACGCCGCCGATCGCCTCGCGCTTGCCGCGGAAGATGTTCTCCTGGCCGATCGCGTCGATGTAGCCGCGCTCGAAGAGTTCTTCCACTGGCCGGCGCAGGCTGTAGAAATACAGTTGGCCGCCTGAGTCGCGTCGCTGCCGCGCCTCGGCGGCGAGCAGTTCCGCACCCGCCATGTCGACGAAATTGATGCTCTTGGACATCAGCAGCAGGTGCTTCTGCCCGGGGCTTTTCTCGCGCAGCGTATCGAAGTGGCGCCGGACGTGGCCGACCGCGCCGAAGTAGATCGAGCCTTCGATGCGCAGGATCTTCAGCTGCGGGCATTCGACCAGGCCGTCCTCGATCTCGGTCATCTTGCGCGCGGTGTGGCGCGGATCGGGGACGAGGCTGCGCATGATCGGGCGCGAAGTGCGGTTGAGAAAAAGTACGAGCGACACCAGCACGCCTACGAGGATGGCGAACTCCAGATCGAGCACCAGCGTGGACACGAACGTCACCACGAGCACCGCGCCTTCGCCGCGGCTGGTCGCGAGGATCTTGCGGATGCGCGGCACGTCGACCAGATTCCAGGCGACGAGAAGCAGCAACCCGGCGACCACTGCGATCGGCAGATACGCGAGCAGCGGGGCGAGGGCGAGGACCAGCGCCACCAGGAGCAGCGCCGAGAAGATCGCCGCCATCGGCGTCTTTGCGCCCGCGTCGTAGTTGAGGCCGCAGCGGTTCGCCGACACGCTCGTCGGGAAGCCCGAGAAGAAGGCGGCGGTGACGTTCGCCAGTCCCTGCGCGATGAATTCCTGGTTGTTGTCCAGCCGCTGCCCCGATTTCAGCGCGATGGCGTGCGCGATCGACAGCGATTGGGTGAGCGCGACCATCGCCACCGCCAGCGCGCTCCCGAGCAGGCTGCGCAGCGTCGCCGGCGACAGGTCGGGGGCCGACAGGGGGGGGAACGCCCCGGGAAGCGGACCGAGCGTGCGCAAGCCTGTCTTGCCGTCGCCGAGCGCCTGGTTGAGCGCGAAAGCGAGGGCGCTTCCCAGGACCATCGCCACTA
Source organism: Gammaproteobacteria bacterium (assembly GCA_041490545.1). Taxonomy (GTDB): domain Bacteria; phylum Pseudomonadota; class Gammaproteobacteria; order Burkholderiales; family SG8-39; genus VBDM01. The sequence goes on along the minus strand of JBGPTG010000235.1, from coordinate 4,059 downwards.
GCATCGGCGGAATCCTCGGCAGCAGGCGGCCCGAGAACGCGCCGACGAGGAGGGCGGCGGCGGCGACGAGCGCTACCCAGGGTTGCGTATCGTCCAGGTGCCGCAGCGTTTCGCCGAGCATGGCGGGAAGCGAGCCGGACCCCGACGCGATCCCGAGAAAGTTGCCGAGCTGGCTCGCCACGATGTAGACCCCCAGTGCCGCGGTGAACCCGACCACCACCGAGCTCGACACGAAATTCACCAGGGACCCGAAACGCAGCAGGCCGAGCGCGAGCATGATCACGCCCGACATCAGCGCGAGCGTCAGCGCGAGCTCGACGTAGTGCGGCGTCATCGGCAGCGCGAGCGGGCTGAGCGCCGCGAACACCATGAGCGAAACCGCATTGGTCGGTCCCGATACGGCATGCAGCGACGAGCCGAACAGCGCGGCGACGACGGTGGGCAGCATGGCGCAGTACAGCCCGTACTCGGGAGGCAGCCCGGCGAGCGTGGCGAAGGCGATACCCTGCGGCAGGACCACGATCGCGCCGATCAAACCGGCGAGCGCATCGGCCCTGAGCGTCGACCGATCCAACAGCGGCCACCACTCGAGGAATGGCAACAGGCGTCGCGCCAGCTGCGTTGACGGTGCGGGGGATGGTGTCACGTCGGGTTCGGGCGCAAAGAGTTCATGGTATCAAACGCGGGCACCTAACCGGGCGACCGCGTCGCCGCGTGCTATGCTCTGGCGCTTTTCCGCTCTACGCGATTCGCTCGTGCCCGCTCTGCGCAAACCCAGTTCGACCTTGATGCTCGTCTGCGCGAGCCTGATCCTCACGCTCGCGCTCGGCATACGCCACAGCTTCGGCCTGTTCCTCCAGCCCATGAGCATGGACCACGGCTGGGGGCGCGAAGTATTCGGCTTCGCCGTGGCGCTGCAGAACCTGCTGTGGGGCCTGACCCAGCCCTTTACCGGCATGCTCGCCGACCGCTTCGGCGCGGGCCGCGTGCTTTTCTTCGGCGCTCTGGTGTACGTGGCCGGCCTCGTCTGCATGGCGAATTCCTCCACGGCGCTCGCGCTGACGCTGTCGATGGGCGTGCTCATCGGCCTCGGCATGAGCTGCACCACGTTCAACATCGTGTTCGGCGCCCTCGGCCGCGCGTTTCCGCCCGAGCGTCGCAGCGTCGTGCTCGGCATCGGCAGCGCGGCCGGATCGCTCGGCCAGTTCGTCCTGCTGCCCTTCGCCCTGGTGATGATCTCGACGCTCGGCTGGTACGCGGGGCTCATCGGACTGTCGCTGTGCGCGGCGCTGATGGTGCCGGCGGCTTTCGGCGTCGCGGACAAGGGTTACGCCACCGGGCCCGGCGGAGGCGGGTCGCCGAAGCAGGCGATCGCCGAGGCGTTCCGCCACAGGGGATTCTGGCTGCTCGGCGTCGGCTACTTCGCCTGCGGCTTCCAGATCGTTTTCATCGGAACGCATTTCCCGGCGTATCTCATCGACCAGGGACTCACCGTCCGCGATGGGACCATCGCGCTCGCGCTCGTCGGACTGTTCAACATCTTCGGTTCGTACCTCGCCGGCCGGCTGGGCGCGAGCTACTCCAAGACCTGGCTGCTGTCGGGGCTGTACGCGGTGCGCGGTGTCGCGGTCCTCGTGCTCATCTCGCTGCCGGTCACGCCGCTGTCGGCATACCTGTTCGCTGCCGCGTTCGGCTTCACCTGGCTCGGAACCGTGCCGCTCACCAACGGTGTCGTCGCCGGAATCTTCGGCGTCAAGCACCTCGCCATGCTGTCGGGGTTCGTCTTCTTCTTCCACCAGCTCGGCGGATTCTTCGGCGGATGGCTCGGAGGGTACGTCTTCGACCACACCGGCTCGTATCGGTTGGTGTGGTGGATCGCGATCGGGCTTTCGGTGGTGTCGGCCATCGTCAACCTGCCGATTGACGAGCGGCCGGTGGGGCGCAAGCCCGCGGTCGCGTAACCACGCGCCGACAGACCTCGTGCCGCGATTCTCCGCGAACATCAGCATGTTGTTCGGGGAAGTCGAGCTTCCCGAGCGCTTCGAGGCGGCGGCTTGGGCGGGCTTCAAGGCGGTCGAGATTCAGTTTCCCTATGCATGGGACAAGGACCAGCTCGCGCGGATCGCGCAGCACGCCGGCGTCGAGGTGGTGCTCATCAATATCCCGGCGGGCGATGCGGAAAAAGGCGACCGCGGCATCGGCTGCCTGCCCGGGCGCGTTGCTGAATTCCGCGAAGGCGTCGCCGAGGCGATCGAGTATTCGAAAGCGCTCGGCTGCAAGCAGATGAATTGTCTTGCCGGTGTCGCGCCACCGGACGTCAATGAGGCGAAGTTGCGCGAGACTTACGTCTCCAACCTCCGTTTTGCGGCGAATGAACTGGCGCGGCATGGCATGACGCTCCTCATCGAGCCCATCAACACGCAAACCGTTCCCGGTTTCTATCTGAACAAATCGTCCCAGGCGCTCGCGCTGATGGACGAGGTGGGCGCCGCCAATCTCAAATTGCAATACGATTTTTTCCACATGCGGATCATGGAAGGCGATCTCGCCAGGACTCTCAAGGCGAACCTCGGTCGGATCGGGCACATGCAATTCGCCGACGTGCCCGGGCGGCACGAGCCCGGCACAGGCGAGATCGATTTTCCGCCGCTCTTCGACCTCGTCGACCGTCTCGGCTACCGCGGCTGGATCGGCGCGGAGTATGTCCCTATCGGAAAGACCGAGGACAGCTTGGCGTGGGCGAGGAAATACTTGTAAGCTGCCTCGCACACCAGTTGCCGAAACCAGCGAAACCCGACGAAACCATGAGCTTCCTCCCCCAAGGGATCAATTTCCTCCGCCAGGCGGAGGTCGCGGGACGCCTGCGCGAGCTGTTACCCGCGCAAAGCGTGCTGCACACCGAGGAGGACACGCGCTCCTATGAAAGCGACGGGCTCACCGCGTACCGGCAACTGCCGATGGTGGTCGCGCTGCCCGAGAACGAAGCGCAGGTGCGAGAGGTCCTGCGCGCCTGCCACGCGCTCAAGGTGCCGGTGATCGCGCGCGGCTCGGGCACGGGGCTCTCCGGTGGGGCGCTGCCGCGCGGGGACGGTGTGCTGTTGTCGCTCGCGCGCATGCGCCGCATCCTCGCGGTCGATCCGGTGGCGCGCCTCGCGCGGGTGCAGCCCGGGGTGACCAATCTCGCCATTTCGCAGGCGGCCGCGCCGTATCGCCTCTTCTACGCGCCAGATCCCTCCTCGCAGATAGCCTGTTCGATCGGCGGCAACGTCGCCGAGAATTCCGGCGGGGTGCACTGCCTCAAGTACGGGCTCACGGTGCACAACGTGCTGCGCGCGCGCGCGGTGACCGTCGACGGGAGCGTCGTCGAATTCGGCGGCGAGGCGCTCGATTCGCCGGGGCTCGACCTGCTCGCGCTCCTCATCGGCAGCGAGGGCATGCTCGCCGTGGTGACGGAGATCACGGTGAAGCTCCTCGCGCAGCCGGAGTCCGCGCGCGTCGTGCTCGCCTCGTTCGACGACGTGGAAAGAGCCGGCAACGCGGTCGCCGACATCATCGCGGCGGGCATCATCCCCGCCGGACTGGAAATGATGGACCGTCAGGCGGTGCGCGCGGTGGAGGATTTCGTGCACGCGGGCTACGACCTCGATGCGGCGGCGCTGCTACTGTGCGAGTCCGACGGCACGCCGGAGGAAGTGAACGAGGAGATCGCCCGCGTCGAAGCCGTGCTGAAGAATGCGGGGGCGACGCGCCTGCGCGTGTCGAATTCCGACGCCGAGCGGGAGAAGTTCTGGGCCGGGCGCAAGGCGGCGTTTCCGGCGGTGGGACGCATCTCTCCCGACTACTACTGCATGGACGGCACGATTCCGCGCCGGCGCCTCGGCGAAGTGCTGCTTTTCATCGGAGAGATGGAAAAGAAATACGCGCTGCGCTGCCCCAACGTGTTTCACGCGGGCGACGGCAACCTGCACCCGCTGATCCTCTTCGACGCCAACAACCCGGACGAGCTGCGCCGCACCGAGCAGTTTGCCGGCGAAGTCCTGGAGAAGTGCGTGGAGGTGG
>JBGPTG010000234.1:0-5757 GCA_041490545.1 Gammaproteobacteria bacterium | reverse complement strand
CGCGCGCGCGACGGAGACCTTCGCAGCCCAGGGCTCGAGCCACTGCGAGATCAGTTCGATCTGGCGCGGCGTGAGCTTCGAGGGGCTGGCGAGATCGAGCAAGAGAACCTGCGCGTAGGTCTCGGTGCAGGTCGTGCGCGCGTTCTTGCGCAGAGGATGCGCGACTTCCTCGGCGGCGACCTGCCGCCCCTCGGCAAACCTAAAGGCGCGATGCAGTGCCTGCCAATCGCGCTCCGGAACGTCCTGGTAGGTTTCGTAACAGGCCACCATCTTCTGTCCCGCGCACCACAGCACCCGCTGGCACATGAGCGCGATCCCGGCGCCGGGCGGGCCGTCCGTGACGGCCTGCAGGCAGTGCCGGTAGCCGCCGGAAAAAGCGCTCCACAGCGCGCTCACGTCGGCGAAGATCCGACGCTCCGGCTTGGCGAGAGGTGCGGGACGGCTGGCGAACTTCTTGGCGTACTCCTTCTGCACGAAAGTCACGGGTTCGCGCAGAAGTTCCATGATCTTCAGCCGCTCGGTCGGGGTGATGCTGCAGCGGTTGAGCTCTTCGAGTTCCTCGAGAAGCCTGACGTGCGCGGCGGGCACGTTGCTGAGCGGCAACTCGCGCAGCCACTTGGCGCAGGCAGAGGCGTCGGTAAAATCCGGCGCTGCGTCGGGACTCAGGTTCGGCGGATCGAAGCCGGGCATCGCGTTCACCCCAGGTTGCGTGCGAGCGTCGCCACGAGCAGATCCCGGTCGGGTCCCGGCCGGCGCGGGGTGTCGGTGCGCGCCGGCTCGGCCCAGATCGGCAGAGGGAAGTGGCTGTCGCCGCGAAAGCGCGGGATCACGTGCCAGTGCAGGTGCGGCGTGGCGTTGCCCAGGCTCGCAAGATTTACCTTATGCGGATGCATCAGTTCGCGCAGCGCGGTTTCGGTGGCGAACACGGCGTTCATCAGGCGCATGCGCTCAGCCGGCGCGAGATCGGTCATTTCCGCTATGTGCCGATCGAGGATCACCCGGCAGAAACCGGGATAGTCGGGCTGGTCGACCAGGACGATTCGGCAGAATTCATCCCCCCAGAGCAGATCCCCGCCGGCGCAATCGCAGAACTCGCAGGAGGTCAAGGCCTGCATTTTGCCGAAGATCCGCGATCGTGACGCGGGTGGGGATGCATCGGGGCAGAGCATAGCATAGCAGAACCGCGCCACGTCCACGCTCAGGGCGAGTCAGGCGCCGGCGGAACCACGCTCTTGGGGAAGATGTCCCGGTAACCCGCGTAGAAGCTGGCGAATATCGTGGGCAGCGTCAGCAGGGTGCAGGTTAGGCCGAAGGCGCGCATCGCCTGTACCTGCCCGCCGCTCAGGACCAGCATGGCCAGCGCGAGCAGCATGAAGCCCGAGCCGAGGAGCACGAAGGCGCCACCGTACACGAGGAACGCCCGCCAGTTGCGCAGCACGGAAAAGAAACTGTAGAAGAGAGACTGGGTCGCGCTCATATGGTCCCAGGCCGTGAGCACCGGGGCGAACCAGAAGGCCATCAGGACCGGCGTGCCCGCCGCTGCCGCGAGCAGCAGCGCTCGCGACACGCTGCCGTCGCGGAATGTTTCCAGCGACGGCTCGCGGGAGAGCAGCACCCATTGCAGCAGGGCGCCGGCGTCGGCGAGCGAGGCGACGCCGAACGTCGCGACGATCGAAACCAGGTACAGCGCGCCCAGCGCGAGCAGCGTCGCCAGCCGTCCACGGAATCCGGAAACGAGCAGCGCCGGGCGCGAGACCTCGCCGCGCTCGAGCGCCGCACAGATGTTCATGAAGCTCACAGAAAACGTGGGCAACAGCACCGTGGACACGGCCAGGCCCAGGTAGCGAATCTGTCCGAGGAGAGCCATCGCGATCCAGTAGGTGAACACGAGCAGCAGCCACGTCGCGGGGCTTCGGCGGAACAGCGCGAAGCCCCGCACCAGCCACAGCCATCCGTTTCGCGCCGGAACGACCTGCATCGCATCAAACCAGCGGGAACGGCCGAGCGCGGCGCGCCTCGAGAACGCGGCGGAAATGCTCCGGATCGTGGGCATGGGTGAGTTCCCCCGCGCGAGGGAGATAGAAGTCGTGGAGCCGCGACAGCCAGAAGCGCAACGCCGCCGCCCGCAGCAGCACCGGCCAGGCCGCCAGCTCGTCGCGGGTGAATTCGCGCGTCGTGCGGTAGCCGGCGAGCAGCGCCGCGGCGCGTGGCGGGTCGACTTCGCCCGAAGGGTCCACGCACCAGTCGTTCACCGTCACCGCCACGTCGAACAGCAGCGCGTCGATCCCGGCGAAGTAGAAATCGATCACCCCGCCGATGCGCTCTCCGTCGAAGAGCACGTTGTCGCGGAACAGGTCGGCGTGAACCGGGCCGCGCGGCAAGTCGAGCGCGCGATTTTCCACCTGGTATCGGAGTTCCGTCGCGAGAAGCTCGCGACGCGCTTCATCGAGAAAAGGCGCCACTTCGCCGGCGGCCACGGTCCACCAGTGCGGTCCGCGCGGATTCTCGAGCTTGCCGCCGTAGCTTCTCCCGGAGAGATGCATGTCGGCGAGGACCGAACCGACGCGTTCGCAGTGGCGCGCCTCGGGCGCCATCACCGGTGTGCCCGCAAGGCAGGTCACCAGCGTCGCCGGCTTGCCGTTGAGCAACCCCAGGTACCGGTTGGACCGGTCGGCAATCGGCGCGGGGCAGGGAATGCCGTGGCGCGCCAGGTGCGCCATGAAGTTGAGGTAGAAAGGAAGCTCGACGGCAGTGAGCTTCTCGAAAAGCGTGAGCACGAAGCGCCCGTGCGACGTATCGACGAAGTAGTTGGTGTTCTCGATTCCGGCTGCGATTCCGTGCAGATCGACCAGCGTGCCGATCGCGTAGCGCTTGAGCCACACGGACAGGTCTTCGACGGAGACGCGCGTGAAAACGGACATGGCGGCGCAGCGATGGCCGGGGCCTGCGCCCGCGTCAGAACCTGCGGATCACCCAGAGCGGCACGCGCACGCGACCGATGCCTTCGGACCTCATTCCCGAACCGTCGCCCTGCTCCTCGATCAGGTAGTACTCCTGACCCGAGGGCGTGGTGATGCGCACGACGCGCTTGCCGTCGATGATCCTTTCCTCGATCTGCTCGGTCGATCCGGGACCGATCTGCACCGGGGATTCCCCCCAAGGGTCGCCAGACACGCCGGGGGGCGGGGGAGGTAGCTCCGGAAGCGGTTCGAGCTTGGGCAGCTGCTGCGCTGCGAGCGGTAGGGCAACGACAAACAGCGCGGAAGCAAGAACTCGACGGAGCATGAGACACCGGACAATTTAGGCCGGCAGTCTAGCAGAACTGCCACGCCCTAGCGACGCGGCGACCGCGTGACAAGCGGTAGACTACGAGCGTGAGCACCGACGTTCCCTTGGAAAAAACCCTGCTGCTGGTTGACGGGTCGTCGTACCTGTACCGCGCGTTTCACGCGCTGCCCGACCTGCGTAACGCCGCGGGCGAGCCGACCGGCGCGATCTACGGCGTCCTGAACATGCTACGGCGGCTCCTCGCCGACTACAAGGCCGAGTACCTCGCGTGCGTGTTCGACGCGCGCGGGAAAACTTTCCGCGACGAGCTGTATGCCAAGTACAAGGCGAACCGGCCGCCGATGCCAGACGATCTCGGCCGGCAGATCGAACCGCTGTTCGAGGCGATCCGGGCACTCGCCTGGCCGCTGCTGCAGATCGAAGGCGTGGAGGCCGACGACGTCATCGGCACACTCGCACGCCACGCCGAAAACCGCGGACTGAACTGCGTGATCTCGACCGGCGACAAGGATCTGGCGCAACTGGTGAGCGCGCGCGTGACGCTGGTGAACACCATGTCGAACGAGCGCCTCGATCCTGCCGGCGTGCAAGCCAAGTTCGGCGTGCCGCCCGAGCGCATTCTCGACTACCTGACGCTCGTCGGCGACGCGGTGGACAATGTGCCCGGAGTCGACAAGGTCGGCCCGAAGACCGCGGTCAAGTGGCTCGCCCAGTACGGATCGCTCGAAGAAGTGGTCGCGCACGCGACCGAGATCGGCGGAGCCGTGGGCGAGAACCTGCGCAAGACGCTCGACTGGCTGCCCAAAGCGCGCGAGCTACTCACAGTGAAGTGCGACGTGCCGCTGTCCTTCGACTTCGACGATCTGAAACTCGGTCCGCGCGACGACCGGGGCCTTGCGGATCTCTTTGCGCGTTTCGGATTCAAGAGCTGGCTGAAGGACCCCGCGGGGGAGCCGCGCGAGCGTTCCGCGTCGGCGCCGGTTCCCGCGCCCACCCCTATCCCGTCCGACATCGAACGCCGCTACGAAACGCTCACAGACGAATCCGGACTGCGGCGCTGGCTGAAGACGCTCGAATCGGCCGGGTTGGTCGCGTTCGACACCGAAACGACCGATCTGGATCCGATGCGGGCGCGCCTCGTCGGCATGTCCTTCGCCGCGGTCGCCGGGCAGGCCGCGTACCTGCCGCTCGCGCACGACTACGCCGGCGCGCCGGCGCAGCTCGGCATGGAGACGGCCCTGGCGATCCTGCGGCCCTGGCTGGAAAGCGCGCAGCACGCGAAACTCGGCCAGAACGTCAAATACGACCAGCACGTGCTGGCGAATCACGGCATCGCCCTGGGCGGCGTTGCGCACGACACGCTGCTCGAGTCGTACGTGCTGGAGAGCCACGTGCGCCACGACATGGATTCGCTCGCCGAGCGGCACCTCGGTCTCAAGACGATCAGCTACGACGAAATGACGGGGACCGGCGCGCAGCGCATCCCTTTCGGGCAGGTGGAGGTCGCGCGCGCCTCGGCCTACGCCGCCGAGGACGCCGACGTGACGCTGCGGCTGCACCAGGCGCTATACCCGCGTATCGGCGCCGAGCCGAAGCTCGCCTACGTGTACGGCAAAGTCGAGATCCCGGTGCGCGAAGTGCTGTTTCGCATGGAGCGCGAAGGCGTGCTCATCGATGCGAGCCAGTTGGAGAGCATGAGCCGAGAATTCGGCCAGCAGATGTTGAGGCTCGAGCAGCTGGCGCACCAGGAAGCCGGGCAGCCCTTCAATCTAGGCTCGCCCAAGCAGATCGCCGATATCTTCTTCGGAAAGAAGGGCATGCCGGTGGTGAAGAAGACGCCCTCGGGGGCGCCGTCGACGGACGAGGAGGTCCTCGCCAGGCTCGCGCTCGATCATCCCCTGGCAAAGATGCTGCTCGACTACCGCGAAATCTCCAAGCTCAAGTCCACCTACACCGACAAGCTGCCGAAAATGGTAAACCCGCGGACCGGCCGCGTGCACACCACCTACGGGCAGACGACCGCGGTTACCGGGCGGTTGGCCTCGAACGACCCCAACCTGCAGAACATCCCGGTGCGCACCGCCGAAGGCAGGCGCATCCGCGAAGCCTTCGTTGCGCCTGCGGGCCACGTCATCGTCAGTGCCGACTATTCGCAAGTGGAGCTGCGCATCATGGCGCACATCTCCGGGGACGAAAACCTGCTGCGCGCCTTCGCGGCGGGAGAAGACGTCCACCGCGCCACCGCCGCCGAGGTGTTCGGCCGCGCCTTGCAGGAGGTTACTCCCGAGGAGCGGCGCTACGCCAAGACCATCAACTTCGGGCTGATCTACGGGATGTCGGCGTTCGGCCTGGCGCAGCAGCTGGGGATCGAGCGCGCCACCGCGCAGGCCTACATCGCGAGCTACTTCATGCGCTACCCGGCCGTTGACCGGTACATGAAGGAAACGCGCACGCTTGCGAAAGAGCAGG
>JBGPTG010000233.1:0-5771 GCA_041490545.1 Gammaproteobacteria bacterium | reverse complement strand
GAGCCGATGAACACCTTGTCGATGCAAATGTCGGTGATCGGCGTGTTCGGCTTCAGACCCATGTAGACGAGCGCCCGCTCCATGCCTTCGCGGCGGGCCGAGTCCTTTTCCTTGTCGGGATCGGGGACCCGCTCGTCGACGGTGACCACCATCTCGGGGGAGGTCCCCCAGGTCACCTGGGGCTTCACCATCCGTGCGTCAATCGTCACCTCCCGGTCGAATTTCGCATCGGGATCGCTTCTCAGCGTGCGCCAGGTCGCCGCGGCGCGATCCCACAATTCGCCGCGCGGCGCAAACGGCCTTCCCTTCAGGTATCCGATGGTCACGTCGTCGGCCGCGATCATGCCTGCGCGCGCCCCGGCCTCGATCGACATGTTGCACAGGGTCATGCGGCCTTCCATGGAAAGCGAGCGCACCGTGCCGCCGGCATACTCGATCGTGCATCCGGTGCCTCCGGCGGTGCCGATTCTGCCGATAAAGGCCAGCGCCAGGTCCTTCGCCGTGACGCCGCGCTGCAGGGGACCCTCGATCCGCACCAGCATGTTCTTCATTTTCTTGGCGAGCAGGCACTGCGTGGCCAGCACGTGCTCGACTTCCGACGTGCCGATCCCGAATGCAAGGCAGGCGAACGCCCCGTGTGTGCTGGTGTGGGAGTCGCCGCACACGACCGTCATGCCCGGCAGCGTCGCGCCCTGCTCGGGTCCGATCACGTGCACGATCCCCTGGCGCCTGTCGTTCATCCTGAATTCGACGATGCCGTGTTCCTCGCAATTGCGATCGAGTGTCTCGACCTGCAACCGCGACACCGGGTCGGCGATTCCGCTGCGGCGATCGGTGGTGGGAACATTGTGGTCGGCCACCGCCAGGTTGGCGACGATGCGCCAGGGCTTGCGCGCGGCGAATTTGAGGCCATCGAACGCCTGCGGACTGGTCACCTCGTGCAGCAGGTGCCGGTCGATGTAGAGCAGCGTCGTGCCATCGTCTTCGACGTGCACGATGTGAGCGTCCCAGAGCTTGTCGTAAAGTGTTCTAGCGCCCATGTGTTTCTGGATCCCGCGGACCGGAGCAGCCAAAAATTATACCCAATCGCCGTTGTTCCTGAGGGACCGATTGCCCGGCGAGCGGTTTGCGGGGGACCGGGCGCTTCGATGAGAACAACTGCCGGAAATTCACGACGGACGGTGGCTATAATGAACGGGCAACGGTGCGAGGCAGTGCCCGCAGCTCTAGGCCCTCCTTCGATGCGAGCCATACGGATGGGCACACCATAGAAGAAAGGCAGCATGGGCAAACCGCGCCTTGGCATTCCTAACGCGTCCAGGAACAAGCAGGGGAAGCGCGGGCCTCGCGGGAAAGCCCGGGTTTCGCGCGGCGCGGCCCGGCCCAAGGCGCCGCCGCGCGGGCGCCGCGGGTCGGAACTTGCCCTGCACGCGAGCGAGGAGCGCTTTCGCGTAACCTTCAACCAGGCGGCGGTGGGCCTTGCGCACGTGGGACCGGATGGACGCTACCTGCTCGTCAACAGGAAACTCTGCGACATCCTCGGTTATTCCGAGGAAGAACTTCTGAAAAAGACCGTCTGGGACGTTTCGCATCCGCAGGACCGCGACGCGGCAACCCCAGCGAGAATGCGGCTCTTTGCCGGGGAAATCGACACCTTTTCCCTGGAGAAGCGCTGCCTGCGCAAGGATGGCCGGACGGTGTGGGTCAACCTGACCGTCTCGCAGGTACGCAGCGCTTCGGGGGCTCCCAAGTACGACGTGGCCGCCTATGAGGACATCACCCAGAGAAAATCCGTCGAGGAAGCGCTCAAGTCGAGCGAGTCGCGCCATCGTGCGGTGGTGGAAATCGCCGCCGAGGGAATCATCATCCACGATGCGTCGGGACGGATCGTGAGCGCCAACTCGAGTGCCATGCGCATTCTGCGAAAGGAGCGCGGCGAGTTCATCGGCAAGACCCCCGTGGACCTGCAGTTCGACGCGATCCGCGAGGACGGCACTCCGTTTCCCGTTGAGGATCGTCCCGTCATGGTCACGCTGCGCACCGGGAAAGCCCAAGCGAACGTGGTCATGGGCCACCGCAGGCCGGACGGCTCGATCACCTGGCTGTCGATGAACGTGCTCCCGCTGGGCGATCCGGAAGGCCGGACGCCGGGGGGCATTGTTGTCTCGGTAACCGACATCACCGAACGCCGCGGCTACGAAGAGAAACTCACCTACCTGGCCCAGAACGACACCCTCACCGGATTGCCCAATCGCGCCCTGCTGCACGACCGCCTCGGACAGGCGCTTACGCGTGCGGCACGCGGCGGAACGCTGGTCGGCGTCATGCTCCTCGACCTCGACCGTTTCAAGGAGATCAACGATACCCTGGGACATTCCGCCGGCGACACGGTGCTCAAGGAGATCGCGGAACGCGTAAAGCGCGCGCTGCGCGACAGCGATACCGTGGCAAGGCTCGGCGGTGACGAGTTCTGCGTTGTGCTCGAGAACTGCGATGACCGGGACAAAGTCGCAATCACGGCGGCGAAGCTCGGGCAGATCTTCAACCAGCCGCTCACCGCCGAGGGACAGGAGATATTCTCCGCCGCGTCCATCGGGCTCGCCCTATACCCGGACGACGGCAGCACCATCGAGGATCTGATCAAGCACGCCGACATCGCCATGTACGACGCCAAGCGTGAAGGCGGCAATGGCTACCGATTCTACTCGACGAAACTGCACAGCGAACCCGCCGGCCAGATCGGCCTGGGCACCGCCTTGCGCCGCGCGCTCGAGCGCAACGAATTCGAAGTCCGATATCAGCCGCAGATCGAGATCGGCAGCGGGCGGCCGGTCGGCGTCGAAGCGCTGCTCCACTGGCGCCACCCGGACCTGGGCGTGCTGCCCCCCAGCCGCTTCATCCATGTCGCCGAGGAGACCGGACTGATCGTGCCGATCGGCGAGTGGGTCCTGAAGACCGCGTGTGCGGAAGTGAAAGCCTGGCAGCAGGCGGGGTTGCCGCAACTGAGCGTGGCCGTCAATCTCTCGGCCCGGCAATTCCGCGACGCGCAACTCGCCGCGAAAGTCGCGGGGACGCTCGCCGTCACCGGGCTCTCGCCGCGATTCCTGGACCTCGAGATCACCGAAAGCGTGATCATGAGCGAAACCGGCCACACCCTCAACGTGCTCGCGCGCCTCACCGATCTGGGAGTACGAGTGTCGATCGACGATTTCGGCACCGGCTATTCCAGCCTTGCCTATCTCAAGCGTTTTCCGGTGCAGAAACTCAAGATCGACCGGGCCTTCGTGCGCGACATTCCCGACGACCGTGACGACGCCGCCATCGTCCAGGCGATCATCACCTTGGCGAAGACGATGGAACTGGGCGTGCTGGCCGAAGGCGTGGAAACGGCCGAGCAACTGGCCTTTCTTGCCGAGCGGAAGTGCGACCAGTACCAGGGTTTCCTTTTCAGCCCCGCCCTGCCGCCGAAGGAACTGATCGAGCTGCTGCGAGCGAGGTTCTGGTACTTCGCCTGACTTGCGTCAGCGCCTAGGCTGCCTGGCAATCAGCGCCTGCGCGCTGCGTCGAATAGCGGAAGAACGCGCTCCGAATAACCCTGCAGGTCGCGCGTCCGGGTCTGATCGGAGGGATGCGTCGAGAGCCATTCCGGTGGCTTGCCGCCGCCCAGCTTCGCCATCTTCTGCCACAGCACGACCGCGGCGCGCGGATCGTAGCCGGATCGGGCGGCGAGCTCCACGCCGATGCGATCGGCCTCGGTTTCGTCGGTGCGCGAATGCGGGCGGTTGATGAACACATCGACTAGTGCCGCGCTGGCATCTTGTGCGGCCGCCGAGGCCCCTGCCACGGCGCCGAGAATGTTGATGATGATTCCCTGCGTCACTGCCTGCGAATACTGTTCGCGACCGTGCTCGCGCAACGCGTGGGAGATCTCGTGCCCCATCACTGCAGCCAGCTCGTCGTCGGTCAAGTCGAGCTTGACGAGCAGCCCGGTGTAGACGGCGATCTTTCCTCCCGGCATGCACCAAGCGTTGACCTCGTCCTGGGAGACCACATTCACTTCCCAGGCCCAGCCCGGTGCGTCGGCCCGGAACGTCCCGGTACTGGGGGTCAAACGGCTCGCGATGCGACGTACACGCTCGACCTGCGCAGGATCCCGGTTGAGCTGGCCTTTCTTGGACGCGTCCTCAAGGACCTTCCGATACGCCCCTGCTGCGTCCCGGTTGACCTTTTCCGAAGACACGAGCCTGGACATCGTCTGGGGGCGGTCCACGCCCACTACTCCACCGCTGGTCGTTTGCACACTCTGGCATCCGGCGAGTGCCGCCAGCGCCGCCGCGGCCATCCATACCTTACGCTTCACGAATTTTTCTCCGGGATTCTCTGCGAACGTGCCGTCGATTGTCGAATTTTTCACCGGTGCAAGCTACGAATCAAGTCCAAATCCGGATCGTGCGCCCCGTATAATGCCGGCTGCCGCAAGCCCCCCACAAGAACAAGTACCGACTCTCGCATGAACCGGGTTCCTCGCAGCGCCTTTTTCCTGCTGTTTGCGGTTTCCGGTTTCGCCGGGCTGATCTACGAATCGATCTGGAGCCACTACCTCAAGTTGTTCCTCGGCCACGCGGCCTATGCGCAGACGCTGGTGCTCGCGTTGTTCATGGGCGGCATGGCGGCGGGCTCGTGGATCTGCAGCCGCGGCTCGGGCGGCTGGAGCAACCTGCTGCGCGGCTACGCGCTCGCCGAGGCGCTCATCGGCGTCGCGGCGCTCGCCTTCCACCCGGTATTCGTCGCGTCCACCGAGACCGCGTATTCGAGCATCCTGCCGGCTCTGGGCGGCGAGACGTCGGCGACGCTGTTCAAGTGGACGCTGGCAGGCCTGCTGATCCTGCCGCAGTCGATCCTGCTCGGCACGACCTTTCCCCTGATGAGCGCAGGACTGATCCGCCGCTACCCGCTCGCGCCCGGCGAATCGCTCGCCATGCTCTATTTCACCAACAGCTTCGGCGCCGCGGTCGGCGTGCTGGCGAGCGGCTTCCTCATGATCGAAGCGCTCGGGCTGCCCGGAACGGTGCAGGCGGCAGGCGCCCTGAATCTCGCCCTCGCGGCGATCGTCTGGCTGCTGGCCCCGGGCAAAGAGCCCGCCATGCCTGCGCGCGCCGGCGACTCCGCGCACGCAGCGGGCGAATCCCGCTTCGGGCTGCTGCTCCTCGTCGCCCTGCTCACCGGCGCGGCCTCGTTCGTCTTCGAGATCGGCTGGATCCGCATGCTGTCGCTCGTGCTCGGCGCCTCGACGCACTCGTTCGAGCTGATGCTGTCGGCCTTCATCCTCGGGATCGCCTGCGGCGGCTGGTGGCTGCGGGGGCGCATCGATTCCATCGCCGACCCGGTTCGCTTTCTCGGCATCGTGCTCACGGCGATGGGCCTGCTCGCGCTCGCCACGCTGCCCCTGTACGGCCAGATGTTCGGGCTGATGCAGGCGGTGATGAATGCGCTCGCGCCCACTGCCACGGGCTACGCCTTGTTCCTGCTTTCGAGCCACGGCATTGCGCTCGCCATCATGTTTCCGGCGACTTTCTGCGCGGGAATCACGCTGCCGCTCATCACCTACACGCTGCTTCGGTCGGGCCACGGGGAAAAATCCATCGGCGCGGTGTATTCGGCGAACACGCTGGGCTCGATCGCCGGCGTTTTCGCCGCCGCGCACTTCGGCATGCCCCTCCTCGGCCTGAAGGGCCTGATCGCCGCCGGCGCGGCACTCGACGCGGTCCTGG
>JBGPTG010000232.1:0-5844 GCA_041490545.1 Gammaproteobacteria bacterium | reverse complement strand
GCTCACGGAGCGCACCGCCGGCCTGCGCCGTGCCGGCGCCGCCGCGCTCGACATCGCGTACGTGGCGGCGGGCCGGCTCGACGGCTTCTGGGAACCGGGCCTTTCCCCCTGGGACATGGCCGCCGGCGTGCTTCTGGTGACCGAAGCCGGCGGCTTGGTCGGTGACTTCCAGGGCGAACCGGGCTACATGGACTCGGGGCGCATCGTCTGCGGCAATCCGAAAATCTTCGCCCAGCTGCTGCAGGTCATCGGTCCTCTCGTCGCGAAGTAGCGCGCATGCGCCTCGCCCGGATTCTCGTCGCGGCAGCGGTGCTGTGGCCGGGATCGGCGCAGACCGCGGACCTGCGCATCGGGCTCGCGGCGGATGTCACCTCGATGGACCCGCATTTCCTCAACCTGCAGCCGAACGTCAACGTTTCCTGGCACGTCTTCGACGCCCTCACCCACGTCGACGAGAACGCGCGCCTCATCCCCGGCCTGGCGGAGTCCTGGCGCGCGCTTGACGCGACCACCTGGGAGTTCAGGCTGAGGCGCGGCGTGCGCTTTCACGACGGCACGGAGTTCACCGCCGAGGACGCGGTGTTCTCGATCGAGCGCACCTTGCTCGTCGCCAACGGCCAGTTCCGTCCTTTCACCCAGCGCATCACCGGCAAGCAGATCGTCGACGCGCACACGCTGCGCCTGCGCACGGCGACGCCGTACGCGATGGTCCCCTACGACCTCGACTCGGTATTCATCGTGTCGAGGAAAGCCGCCGCCGGCGCGCGCTCCGAGGATTTCGACTCTGGCAAGGCGATGATCGGCACGGGGCCTTTCCGTTTCGGGCGCTTCTCGCGCGGGGACAGAATCGAACTCGCGCGCAACGACGCGTACTGGGGACAGAAATCGCCCTGGGAAAAGGTGGTCTTTCGCATCGTGCCCAACGACCCGGCGCGCCTTGCCGGCCTGCTGTCGGGAGAACTGGATGCGATCGAGCAGATTCCCACGGCGGACTTGCCGCGCATCCGGCGCGATCCCGGGCTGGAAACGGCGCAGAAGGTTTCGTGGCGCACGCTCTTCTTCCACCTCGACCAGGGGCACGACCGTCCTGCCGGCGTCGGCGACAAAGCCGGGCGGCCGCTGGCGAAGAATCCGTTCCGCGACCTCCGGGTTCGGCAGGCGCTTTCGAAAGCCATCGACCGGCCGGCCATCGCCGCGCGCCTCATGGACGGCGCCGCCCTGCCCGCGTCCAATCTCGTCTCACCGCCGGTGTTCGGCTACGCAACGGACCTGCTGCCGGAGCCGTACGATGCCGAAGGCGCGAAGCGCCTGCTCGCCGCCGCCGGCTACCCGGACGGTTTCGCGATGACGCTCGCCGCGCCCAACAACCGCTACGTGAACGACGAGCAGATCGCGCAGGCCGTGGCGCAGATGCTCTCGCGCGTCGGCCTGCAGGTCCGCGTCGAGGCGCTGCCGATCAACACCTACCTCACCAAGGGGCGCAAGGGAGAATTCGGCTTCGCGCTGCTGGGCTGGGGCTCGTTTTCGGGCGACCTGGCGCTGCGGTCGCTGGTCGCCACGGCGAATCCGGACAAGGGCTTCGGCGCCTTCAACTGGTCGGGCTATTCCAGCGCGCGCGTCGATGAACTGCTCGAGCGCGCGTTTGCCAGCGTCGAGGAGAAACGGCGCGAAGCGCTGGCGCGCGAGGCGATGCGCCTGGCCATGCGCGACTACGCGGTGATTCCGCTGCACCACCAGGTCGCCACCTGGGCGATGCGCAAGCCGCTGGCCTACTCGCCGCGCAGCGACGAATTCACGTTCGCGCACCACTTCCGGCCGCAATAGGCCGGTCCAGTCCACTCTCCATACAGCTGCGTCCATGCTCGCCCACATCGTCCGCCGCGTCGCGCAGAGTATCGCGGTGCTCGCGGCAATGTCGGTGCTGGTCTTCGCAGCGGTCTACGCAGTCGGCAATCCCGTGGACATCCTCGTCAATCCGCAGTCCGACCAGGCAGACATCGCGCGCGCCACCGCCGAACTCGGCCTGGACCGGCCTCTCGCCGAACAGTATTGGAGGTTTCTCGGGCGGGCGCTGCGCGGAGATCTCGGCCGCTCCTTCGCCTTCAACACACCGGCGATCGGCCTGATTCTCGAGCGCCTGCCTGCGACGATCGAGCTCGCGACCGCAGCGATGCTCCTCGCGGTCTCGCTCGGGCTTCCCCTGGGGCTCTGGGCGGGACTGAAACCGGAATCCGCCGCCGGCAAGACCATCCTCGCGGGCTCGACGCTCGGCTACTCGTTGCCGACCTTCTGGCTGGGTCTCATGCTCATCATGGTGTTCTCGGTGTGGCTCGGCTGGTTGCCGAGTTCGGGCCGCGGGCCGACGGTGGACCTGCTCGGCGTGCCGGTGAGTTTTCTTTCCGCCGAGGGCCTGCGCCATCTCGTCCTTCCGGCGACCAGCCTCGCGCTCTTCAATCTTGCCCTGGTGATCCGGCTCACGCGCGACGGAACCCGCGACGCCCTGCGCCAGGATTACGTGCGCTTTGCCCGCGCCAAGGGACTGACCGAGCGCCGCATCGTCAGCGTGCACGTTCTCGGAAATATCCTCGTGCCCATCGTCACCGTCGCCGGCGTCGAGTTCGGCTCGCTGATCGCCTTTGCGGTCGTGACCGAGTCGATATTCGCCTGGCCCGGAATGGGCAAGCTGCTCATCGATTCGATCGGCGTGCTCGACCGTCCCGTGATCGTCGGCTACCTGTGCATCGTGGTGACGCTTTTCGTCGCGATAAACCTGTGCGTCGACCTGCTGTACGCCTGTCTCGATCCGCGCGTGCGCCTGGAGGATTCGGCGTGACGCCCGCCCGGCAGACGGTGACCGCGTTCGCCGCGAGCCGCGTCGCGCTCGCCGCCTTCTCGCTGCTCGCGCTGCTGCTGCTCGGCGCGCTGCTCGCGCCGTGGATCGCTCCGCAGGATCCCTACGACCTCGCCCGGCTCGAGCTGCTCGATGCTCGCCTGCCGCCCGGCTCGCGCTCGTCGGCCGTCGCGACCTACTGGCTCGGCAGCGACGATCAGGGGCGCGACATGCTCTCGGCCATCCTCTATGGTCTTCGCACCAGCCTGCTCGTCGGAGCGGCGAGCACCGGCCTCGCGCTCGCCATCGGCGTGAGCCTGGGGCTCGCGGCGGCCTGGTTCGGCGGCTGGTTCGAAGCGCTCGCCATGCGTCTTGCCGACCTGCAGCTTTCGTTTCCGTCAATCCTCATCGCGCTGGTGCTGCTCGCCGTGCTCGGCCAGGGACTGGACAAGATCGTCGCCGCGCTGGTTGCGGTGCAGTGGGCCGCCTATGCCCGCACCGCGCGGGCGGCCGCGCTGGTCGAGCGCAGGAAAGAGTACGTCGAGGCCGCGGTGGCGCTCGCGCTTTCCCACGCGCGCATCGTGTTCCGCCACCTGCTGCCCAACTGCCTGCCGCCGCTCGTGGTGCTCGCCACCGCACAGTTCGCCGCGGCGATCACCCTGGAGGCGACGCTCTCGTTCCTCGGCGTGGGCCTGCCGATCACCCAGCCGTCGCTCGGCCTCCTGATCGCCAACGGCTTCACCTATCTCCTGTCCGGACACTACTGGATCAGCCTTTTCCCGGGACTCGCCCTGCTCGTGGTCCTCGTCTGCGTCAACCTCGTCGCCGACCGGCTGCGCGACGTGCTCGACCCGCGCCAGCGGCGCTGAGGCTTATACTCCCGCCCTGCCATCGCGGAAACCGGCACATCATCCGGTGCGCGAACAACCTCGGAGGAGAGAACGTGAATTCGATCAGAACGATATTGCTTGCGGCAGTGCTCGCCACCACCGCCGGCGCGGCGCTCGCGCAAGGATCCAAACCGCTGGAAGTCATCGCCTTCGGCGGCGGGGGCAACTGGCCGGTGTGGGTCGCGCAGGAGAAGGGGCTGTTCGCGAAGAACCGCATCGCGGTGAAGCTTTCCTTCACTCCCGATTCGGTCTCGCAGATCCGCAACCTGATGAACGGCACCTACGATCTCGGCACCACCGCCTACGACAACGTCGTCGCCTACCAGGAAGGCCAGGGCGAGACCGAGGTCTCGTCCCCGCCGGACCTCTTCGCTTTCATGGGCGGCTCCTCGGGCTCGCTGCGCTTCGTCACGCGGCCCGACATCAAGACCTACGCGGCGCTGAAGGGCCAGACGATCGGCGTCGACGCCGCGACCACCGGATTCGCCTTCATCCTCTACAAGCTCGCCGCGATGAACGGTGTGACGCTCGCCGACTACAAGATCGAGAAGCTCGGCGGCACACCCGCGCGCGTGCAGGCGCTGATGGAGGGCAGAATCGCCGGCACCATGATCAGCTCGCCTTCGGAAATCCTGCCCGAGTCCAAGGGCTATGTGCGGCTGGGCGACACGACCACGACGTTCGGCCCCTACCAGTCCTCCGTGGGCGTGGCGCGCCGCGCCTGGGCGGCGAAGAACGGCGACCAGCTGGTCGCGTTCATCCGCTCCTATGCTGAAGCCATGGACTGGCTGTTCGCGTCGGCCAACAGGGAAGAAGCCGTGTCGATCTACGTCAAGAACATTCCCAGCGCGCCCCGGCCGGCCGCGCAGAAAGCCTTCGACGTGATGTTCGCCGGGAAGGAAGGCTTCCAGCGCAAGGCCAGGCTCGACCTCGAAGGCGCGCGCACGGTGCTGAAGCTGCGCAGTGAATTCGCCAAGCCGCAGAAGAATCTCACCGATCCGATGAAGTACATCGACGAGAGCTATTACCGGAAAGCGGTGCAGTAGCACCTCGCGCCGCACCCGCTGCCAACTACGTCACGCGGCCGCCAATCCGAAGGCACGGTGGAGTCCTGCGTTGGCTAGAATGTGTCGCGCCCAATTTTGAGGAGACTCCCATGAAACGCATTTCGAAACCCGCGGCGAGGGCGGCACTTGCGGCCCTGCTCGCCGCCGGGTTTACCCTCGGCTGCCAGACCACCGATCCCTACACAGGCGAAAAGAAAACGACCAGCGCCACCTTCGGCGCCCTCATCGGCGCGGGCACCGGCGCCGCGATCGGCATGATTTCCGGCCATGACGCGAGGCAACGCAGGCAACGCGCTCTCCTCGGCGCCGGGGTCGGCGCGCTCGGTGGCGGCGCGGTCGGCGGCTACATGGACAAGCAGGAAAGCGAGCTGCGCCAGCAGATGCGCGACAGCGGCGTGACCGTGACGCGCAAGGGCGAGGACATCGTTCTCAACATGCCCGGCAACATCACCTTCCGCAGCGGCAGCGCCGATCTCAACGCGGACTTTTTCAGGGTTCTCGACGGCGTCGCGCAGGTAGCGAAGAAGTACGACAAGACCATCATCGAGATCGCCGGCCACACCGACAACGTCGGCGGCGCGGATTTCAACAAGCAGCTCTCGCAGCGCCGCGCAAGTGCCGTGGCCCGGTACCTCATGAGCAAGGGTGTCACCGAGCCGCGCATCATGACGGCCGGCGGCGGCGAAGACCATCCGATTGCGAGTAACTCGACCGAACAAGGACGCGCAACGAACCGCCGCGTCGAAGTCACCCTCGCGCCCCTGAAGGAAGGCTAGACTCTCCGCCTACTCGTACAGCCCGGCGCGCGCCTTGCCGCGGAACACGCGGTAGGCGAACGCGGTGTAGGCGATGAGGAACGGCAGCACGATCGCCACGCCGATCAGCATGACCTTGAGGGCTGACGGATGCGCCGCCGCCTCCCAGATCGTCATGCGGTCGATCACCACGTAGGGAAACAGGCTGTAGGCGAGCCCCGCGAAAGCCAGCGCGAAGATCGAGACCGCCGCGGCGAGCGGCATCCAGTCGAATTCTCGCTCGCCGCGCGCGAGGCGTCCGG
>JBGPTG010000231.1:0-5885 GCA_041490545.1 Gammaproteobacteria bacterium | reverse complement strand
GGGACTCATGAGGCTTGAAGTCGGGGGATTGATCCCCATATCGATCACAAGCTTATTTGCCTGAAAATTCAAAAGGAAAGACCATGGGAAAGATTATCGGAATCGACCTCGGGACGACCAACTCCTGCGTCGCGGTCATGGAGGGCGGCAAGCCCAAGGTGATCGAGAATTCGGAAGGGACCCGCACCACTCCCTCGATCGTCGCCTACATGGAGGACGACGAAATTCTCGTCGGTGCCCCGGCCAAGCGGCAGGCAGTGACCAATCCCAGGAGCACGCTTTACGCGGTCAAGCGCCTCATCGGCAGGCGATTTGAGGAAAAGGAGGTGCGGAAGGACATCGACCTGATGCCCTACAAGATCGTCAAAGCGGACAATGGGGACGCGTGGGTCGAGATTCGCGGCAAGAAGATCGCGCCGCAGGAAGTATCGGCGCAGGTGCTGCGCAAAATGAAGAAAACCGCCGAGGACTACCTCGGCGAAGAAGTCACGGAAGCCGTCATCACCGTTCCGGCGTATTTCAACGATTCTCAGCGCCAGGCCACCAAGGACGCCGGCCGCATCGCAGGCCTGGAAGTCAAGCGCATCATCAACGAGCCGACCGCAGCGGCACTTGCGTTTGGCCTCGACAAGAAGGAAGGAGACCGCAAGATCGCGGTCTACGACCTCGGGGGCGGTACCTTCGACATTTCCATCATCGAGATCGCCGAAATCGAGGGCGAGCACCAGTTCGAGGTGCTCTCGACCAACGGGGACACCTTCCTGGGTGGCGAAGACTTCGACCAGCGGGTTATCGACTATCTCTGCGAGGAATTCAAGAAGGAGCAAGGCATCGATCTCAGGAACGACGTTCTGGCCCTGCAACGGCTGAAAGAGGCCGCCGAAAAAGCCAAGATCGAACTTTCCTCGAGCCAGCAGACCGAGATCAATCTGCCCTACATCACCGCTGACAAAAGCGGGCCCAAGCACCTTACGATCAAGATTACCCGCGCCAAGTTTGAAAGCCTGGTGGAGGAACTGATCGAGAGGACCGTAGAGCCTTGCCGCATCGCGCTCAAGGACGCCGGACTGAAAGTTTCGGAAATCGAGGACGTGATCCTGGTCGGAGGCATGACGCGCATGCCCAAGGTGCAGGAAACCGTGAAGGATTTCTTCGGCAAGGAGCCGCGCAAGGACGTCAACCCCGACGAGGCCGTGGCCGTCGGTGCGGGAATCCAGGGCGGAGTGCTCAAGGGAGACGTCAAGGACGTACTGCTCCTCGATGTAAGCCCGTTGTCGCTCGGCATAGAAACGCTGGGTGGCATTCTCACGAAGCTCATCCCGAAGAACACGACGATCCCGACCAAGGCGCAGCAGGTTTTCTCGACGGCGGAAGACAGCCAGTCGGCCGTGACGATTCACGTCCTGCAGGGTGAGCGCGACATGGCCGCCGGCAACAAGAGCCTGGGCCAGTTCAATCTGGAGGGAATCCCGCCGTCGCCGCGAGGCATGCCCCAGATCGAAGTGACATTCGACATCGACGCAAACGGCATCCTGCACGTGTCGGCGAAGGACAAAGCCACAGGCAAGGAAAACAAGATCACCATCAAGGCGAGTTCCGGGCTCAACGAGGCCGAAATCCAGCGCATGGTCAAGGACGCCGAGGCACACGCCGAAGAGGACAAGAAGCAGATCGAAGTTGTCACGGCACGCAATCAACTCGATTCTCTGGTTCACTCTGTCAAGAAATCCTTGAAGGATTACGGCGAAAAGATCGGCGCGGACGAAAAATCGAAGATCGAGACCGCTCTCAAGGAAGCCGAGGAAGCACTGAAATCGGATGACAAGTCAGCCATGGATGCCAAAGCCGAGGTGCTCTCGCAGGCCGCGCAGAAGCTCGGAGAAAAGGTGTACGCGGATGCACAACAGGCCCAGGGAGCTGGCGGCAAGGCCGCCGGCGAGCCCAAGGAATCGAAGCAGCCGGATGACGCCAACGTTGTGGATGCCGAATTCACCGAGGTTAGAGACGGAAAGAAATAGGGACTCAGGATCAGCAAGACAGGCGTAAGGGGGGCCTCGCGGATGCGCGGCCCCCCTGCTTGCGTTGGTGTCCGAGCTTTTCAATAACCATCACCCGACATGGCCAAGCGCGACTACTACGAAGTCCTGGGCATCAACCGTGATGCCGACGAAGAAGCTATCAAGAAGGCCTACCGGCGCCTCGCGATGAAGCATCATCCGGATCGCAGTCCGGACAACCCCAAGGCCGAAGAGCTGTTCAAGGAGGCAAAGGAGGCCTACGAAGTCCTCAGCGAGCCCGGCAAGCGTGCCGCATACGATCGCTACGGGCACGCAGGCGTCGATCCACAGGCCGGCGTGGCGGGCGCTGGAGCCGGCTTCTCCGGTTTTGCCGACGCGTTTGGCGACATCTTCGGAGACATCTTCAATCAAGCGCGGGGGGGCCGTGCCTCGGTATACCGCGGCGCAGACTTGCGCTACAACATCGAGATATCGCTTGAGCAGGCGGCACACGGGACCGAAACACGAATTCGCATCCCCACTCACGAAGACTGCGCGACCTGCAAGGGCACCGGCGCCAAGGTTGGCACCAAGCCGCGCACGTGCCCGACCTGCGAAGGCCAAGGGCAGGTGAGAATGCAGCAGGGGTTTTTTTCGATCCAGCAAACCTGCCCGAAGTGTCACGGGTCCGGCAGGATCATTTCAGACCCCTGCCCGACCTGCCACGGGGCGGCTCGCGTGAAAAAGCAGAAGACGCTATCGGTCAAGATTCCCGCCGGGGTGGACGATGGCGATCGCATCCGCCTCTCCGGCGAGGGAGAACCCGGAGTCAACGGCGGGCCCACGGGGGATCTCTACGTGCAAATGCAGATCAAGGCGCACTCGGTCTTCAAGCGCGATCATGACGATCTGCATTGCGAAATGCCGATCAGTTTCTCGACGGCGGCGCTTGGCGGCGACATCGAGATTCCCACCCTGGACGGGTCGGCCCGCATCCGCATCCCTTCGGAATCCCAGTCGGGCAGCGTTTTTCGGCTACGCGGGAAGGGCATTCGCGGCGTGCGCAGCCGCGAGCACGGCGATCTGCATTGCCACATCGCGGTCGAGACGCCGGTGAATCTGACCGAGCGGCAGCGCGAACTCCTGCGTGAGTTCGAAGCCATCAGTCAGAAGGACAGCGCGCGCCACAATCCTCGGGCCAAATCTTGGATGGACAAGGTGAAGGAGTTTTTCGCGGACTAGGGAAGCTCTGAACAACCCCTGATTTCGTTATTCCCGCGTAAGCGGGAATAACGTTAATCAGAGTTTCCCTAGGTGGTGAGCCTAGGCCATCGGCGAGGAGGCAGACGTTCTGACAACCTGTTCAATATCAGCATGTTGAGGTTCGCCTCTGCGGAAGCCGAGGCTCACCCACCCCACTCCCGCGGACGGACCCATTCGGACCCGGCGAATGCGGATCCACCTCACCACGAACCGGCCCACTATACCTTCGGATGATCTAGAATCGCGAAGCTTTGGGTTATCCGCGCAAAGCCGTACTAGCGAGGAGGTCCGGATGATTCGTGCGTTCGCACTGGCAGTCTTGTCCTTGCTTCCATGGAGCGCACTGGCGCAAGTTCCAGGCGTCACTCCCAAGTCCATCCTGCTGGGTCAATCTGCGGCCTTCTCCGGTCCAGCGGCCCAACTCGGCATCCAGATGAATATCGGCACCAAGGCGTATCTCGATCACGTGAACGCGCAGGGTGGTGTTCATGGCCGAAAGATGGAACTCAAGACCAGGGACGATCGTTACGAAGCGAATCTGTGTGTGGACAACACCAAGCGATTCATCGAGGAAGACAAGGTCTTTGCGCTGATTTCCTACGTCGGCACGCCCACCACGGTGGCCGCCATGCCCACATTTACGGAAGCCAAGGTACCCCTGATCGGCCCGTTCACCGGCGCGGAAGCATTCCGAACGCCCGTGAATCGATATATCTTCAACGTCCGCGCCAGCTACTACGACGAGACAGAAAAGATCGTCGAGCAGCTTGTGTCGACGGGCAACCGGAAGATTGCGGTATTTTTTC
The DNA here is from genome assembly GCA_041490545.1 of Gammaproteobacteria bacterium. Lineage (GTDB taxonomy): Bacteria > Pseudomonadota > Gammaproteobacteria > Burkholderiales > SG8-39 > VBDM01. The sequence goes on along the minus strand of JBGPTG010000231.1, from coordinate 1,819 downwards.
AGGACGATGCGTACGGGCAGGCCGGCTTGAAGGGCGTGCAGATTGCCATGGACAAGCGCAATCTGAAGATACTGGCGCTAGGCAAGGTGGAACGCAACACGATCAAGGTCGAGGACGCCGTGAAAGCGATCAATGTTGTGCAGCCCGACGGCGTCGTCATGATTTCCGCGTATACCTCCATCACCGAGTTCGTCCGGCAGATGAAAAAAGCGGGAAGCGCCACCCAGTTTCACAATGTCTCGTTCGTGGGCAGCAAGGCGCTCGCCGACGCCCTCAAGGATGAGGGCTACGGGGTGGCGATCTCGCAGGTGGTACCCTTCCCCTGGAGCCCCAGCGTTCCGATCGTGAAGGAGTATCAGACGATAATGACCAAGGCTGGCAACACCGACTTCAATTTTTCCAGCCTGGAGGGATTTATCGTGGCGAAAGTGATGGTCGAAGGACTCAGGCGCGCAGGCAAGGATCTGACGCGGGAAAAGCTGGTCGCGGCGCTGGAGGGCATGAGCAACGTCGATCTCGGAGAATTCGTGGTCAGCTTCTCGCCGAGCAGCCATAGCGGGTCGAAATACGTGGATCTGTCAATGATCGGCCGAGGCGGAAAATTTATAAAATAAGCAGCCCGGCCATTGATACGCGTGCGATCGGGCGCGCAACGAGGAGAGAAAGCCATGACGGGAATTGCAAGATGGTTTGCGTTTGCAGCAGCGGTGCTGGCCTTTGCGTTCGGAACTGAGTTTGCGCACTCGCAAGGAGTCACCAGGACGAGCATATCCATCGGCCAATCCGGCCCGCTATCAGGAGCCAACAAGGAATTCGGCGAAGACATTCGCGACGGGGTGCTGGCCTACTTCAGCAAAGTGAATACGGCAGGAGGCATCAACGGCCGCAAGCTCGAGTTGATCACGCTCGATGACGCAAATGACGCCAAACGCTCCGGTGAAAATGGCAGGATACTAATAGAACAGCGCGGCGTTCTCGCCCTGTTCGGATACGCAAGCGCGACCTTGAGCCTGCCTGCCCTTCCCTTCGCCGAGAAAAACAAAGTGCCCTTTGTCGGTCCGCTTACTGGAGCGGAGCCGATGCGAAAGTTCAACCGCTTTGTCTACAACATCCGGGCAAGCTACGCCGACGAACTGGAAAAAATCGTCGAGTTCTACGCTTCGACAGGAATGAAGAAGTTCTCGGTGCTCCACTACAACGACGCCGTCGGCAAGGAGAACCTGGCGGCGGTCGAGGTCGCTCTGACCAAGCGGGGATTGAAACCCGTGTCCGTGAGCGCGGTCACGCGCAACCAGACCGACCTGGGTGACGCCGTGTCGCGTATGGTCCAGGCAACACCCGATGTAATTCTCGCGACAACCCTGTATCGGACTACTGCCGACTTCGTCAAGCAAGCGAGAAAGGCCGGCTCGGGAGTCCAGGTCGCCAGCACTTCGTTCGTCGGCGCGAGCGCGCTGGCGACCGAGCTTGGCGCTCTGGGTACCGGAGTCGTGGTAGCCCAAGTCGTGCCACCCTATTCCAAGTCCTCGATTGAAGTCGTCAAGGAATATCAGGCGGCGATCGAGAAGTTGCTCGGCAAGAAGGAGTTTTCATTCACCTCGCTGGAGTCCTACATCGGAGCGAAAGTGCTGGTCGAAGGCATTCGCCGCGCCGGCACCAATCCGACGCGCGAGTCTCTGCTCAAGACTCTGGACTCCATTCAGAACTACGACACCGGCGGATACGTGGTTGATTTCAGTCCGTCGAATCACAACGGCTCAAGGTTCGTCGAGCTCACTGCGATAAGCAAGGCCGGTAGATTCGCCTACTAGACGGCTGG
>JBGPTG010000230.1:0-5889 GCA_041490545.1 Gammaproteobacteria bacterium | reverse complement strand
GTCATCACTTCGATGTAGCGCTTCGCGTCCATGCGCATCAATCGCTCGCGGTTCCCGGGGTTCACGGCGATGCGCTCGCGGTACTGCTCGGTGTCGCACACCGCGGCCATGCCGCCTGCCTTGGCCGCGCGCAGGAACTGGTCGTAGTACATCTCGGGCAGCCGGCCCGCGGCAAAGGCGCCGCCGGTGACGCGCAACATCAGCAGCCCGCGCGCCGCCTGCGGGTGGCGCAGCACGAAGAGGATGGACGTGCGCGCGCCGGAGGAAGAGCCACCGATGAAGGCGGGCAGGGCGCCGAGCTGCCCGAGCAGCTGGTGCAAGTCGTCGGCCCAGATGGCTTCTTCGGTCTCGTCGCCTTCGATGAGGATGTCGGAAGCGCCGGTGTTGCGCCGGTCGTGCAGCAGCACGCGGTGGCCCGCCGCGGCGAGCTTCTTCGCCAGCGGCACGAACTCCTGGTGGCCGCGCCGGCCGCCGGTGGTGAGTGTCACCCACGGGCCTCGCTCGCCGATGACCTGGTAGTGGATGTCGAGTCCGCGGATTCTTGCAGTGGGCATGCGTGCTCCCTGTCGCCGTGCTTGACTGTCGTTATTCGTGCCTGGGATTGCCGCGGTATTTTAACCCGGCGTCGCCGCGTTACCCCGGCGTTGCCGCGCTCCGGCCGGTGGCGGAGCGTTTCGGGCGCCTGCGCACGGCGGGCTTTGCGACGACAGCAGATTTCCTGCACTCGCTCGCCACCGCTTCGCGGATGATTTCGGCGAGACGCAGCGTCGCCGGGCCGGCGTGCTCGCGGTCGGCGAAGATGAGATACAGATCGGCAAAGCGCTCGCCGCCTTCGCGCAAGGGAAGCGCCTTGAGGGTTCCCGCTTCGATCTCCTCGCGGATCCTGTCCTCGGGCAGCCAGGCGAAACCGTGGCCGGAACGCGCGGCCTGGATCGAGGTGGCGAGATTGCTGACCGTCCAGCGTTGCGTCGCCTCCAGCGTGAGCGGCGTGGAGCGCTGCGGGCTCGACTCGCGCACCACCAGCTGACGATGCGCGCGCAGGTCCTGGATCGTGAGTTTGCGCCCGAGCCGGTGCAGCGGATGGTCCGGATGCGCTGCGAGGATGAAGCGCATGCGCATCAGGGGCTCGCCGAGAAACCCCTGGGGAACGGTTCCGAAGATCGCCAGCTCCGCCTGTTCCAGCAGCGCGTCGTCTCTTCCGCCGAGCACCGTTTCGATCAGCTCGACGCGCGTGTGCGGGCTCTCCGTTCCGAGGCGCTCGAGACATTCGAGCAGCAGCCAGGTCGGGAAGATGGTTTCAACGGCGAGATGGATCTCCGCTTCCCAACCGGCGGAGAGTTTCTTCGCCGCGTGTTCCAGTCCCGCCGCCTCGACGAGCAGATAACGGGCGCGGCGATAGAGAAGCTGGCCGGTCGGCGTGAGGTGCGCCTTGCGCCCTTCGATGCGGAAAGCCTTCACGCCGAGCTGCGACTCGAGTTGCTGCACGGCGTAGGTGACCGAGGACTGGCTCTTGTTCAGGGCCTTGGCGGCCTGGGCGTACCCGCCTTCGTCGACCACCGCGAGCAGGGCGCGCCACTGGTCGAGGGAAATGCGCGGGGCAGGAGAGATTGACATATCTTGTTATCCGATTGATATGGGCTAATCTTTGCGCTTTTTTATCGGCTTGTCCAATGATCAAATGTCCCCATCTTGGGATGGATTCCCGATCACAACGCGAGGCGGACATGAAAACTCTTCTGCAGATTCAATCCAGCATCTTTTTGAACGGCGGCCAGTCGAGCCAGCTCGCCGAGCGCTTCGTCGCCAGATGGCGCGCGTCGAACCCTGCCGGAAAAGTCATCGTGCGCGACCTCGCCGCGCAGCCGCTGCCGCACCTCGACGCGGCGCGCTTTGGAGCTTATCTCGCCAAGCCCGGTGAGCGCACGCCCGCCCAGCAGGCCGCGGTCGACGAATCGGACGCGCTGATCGACGAACTGAAGCGCGCCGATGTCGTTGTGCTCGGGTTGCCGACGTACAACTTCGGTCTTCCCTCGACGCTCAAGGCGTATTTCGACCACATCGGGCGCGCCGGCGTGACCTTCAAGTACACCGAGAAAGGCTCGGTCGGCCTGCTCGCGGGGAAGAAAGTCTACGTGTTCGCCGCGCGTGGCGGGATCTACGCGGGAACGCCGAACGAGACGCAGACGCCGTACATCCGAACATTTCTCTCTTTCATCGGCTTGAGCGACATCGTATTCGTATACGCCGAAGGCCTCGCCATCAGCGAGGCGAGCAAGGCGAGCGGCATCGCGCGGGCGCAGGCGGCGGTCGACGCGCTGGCGGAGCCCGAGCTCGCCGCGGCGTGAGGTCTCGCCGCGGGCAGGGCCGGGAGGATAGTCTTTACCAGCGGCACCAAGCCGGCCTAGGATGACGATTCGTCCGCCACAGACCGAGGGATCATGACTGCCACGAACGCCAAGCGCTTGCCAACGCTCTACATCCCTCACGGGGGCGGGCCGTGCTTCTTCATGGACGTTCAGCCGGGATTTCCTGTCGATCTGTGGGAGCGGATGGCGGCGTATCTGCGCGGTATCGACGCTTCGCTCGGCGTTCGTCCCAAGGCGGTGCTGGTGATATCGGCGCACTGGGAAGAGGCCGTTCCCACGGTCAACGTGGCGGCGCGGCCGCCGCTGCTCTACGACTATTACGGATTTCCCGAGCACACCTACCGGCTCACCTACCCGGCGCCGGGATCACCGGCGCTCGCAGCGCGGGTGCGCGAGCTGTTCGCCGGGGCGGGGATCGCCTCCGCCGAGGATGCCGGACGCGGGCTCGACCACGGCGTGTTCGTGCCGTTCAAGCTCATCTATCCGGACGCGGACGTGCCGATGGTGCAGCTCTCGCTGATCGCGGGGCTCGATGCGCAGGCGCACCTCGCCTTCGGGCGCGCGCTCGCGCCGTTGCGCGACGAAGGCGTGCTCATCGTCGGCAGCGGCATGAGCTATCACAACCTGCGAAACCTTTTCGCCCCGGAAGGCGGTCGCGAAGCCGAAAGCTTCGACCGCTGGCTCGCGGAGACGGTCGCCGAGCCGGACGCCGATTTACGAAACCGCAGACTTGCGTCCTGGCACGGGGCGCCCGGCGCGCTCGCCAGTCATCCGCGCTCGGAGCACCTGATTCCCCTGATGGTGGCCGCCGGCGCGGCTGCGGGCGACCGCGGCAGGCGCACCTATCAGGACCAGCTGGTGGGGAAGGCGGTCTCTGCGTTCCAGTTCGGCTAGCTGCGGCGCCTGCCGTCAGACGTGCAGCGGCTCTTCGTCCATCAGGGCGATCTGCTCTTTCAGTTCCAGGATCCTGTCCTGCCAGTAGCGCTGGGTGTTGAACCAGGGAAAGGCGGCCGGAAAAGCCGGATCGTCCCAGCGCCGCGCGATCCACGCCGAGTAATGCACCAGGCGCAGCGTGCGCAGCGCTTCGAGCAGATGCAGCTCGCGCGGATCAAAATCCTGAAAATCCTCGTAGCCGGCGAGCACGTCGGCGAGCTGCCGCGTCATCGCCTCGCGCTCGCCCGAGAGGAGCATCCACAGGTCCTGGATGGCGGGTCCGCTGCGGCAATCGTCGAAATCCACGAAGTGCGGTCCGTCGTCGGTCCACAGCACGTTGCCGGCGTGGCAGTCGCCGTGCAGCCGCAGCGCGCGGACGTCCCCCGCGCGCGCGTAACAAGCCGCGACGCCCTTCAGCGCCAGGTCGACAGCGCTCGTCCACGCCTCCAGCAGATCCTCCGGAATGAAATCGTGCGCGAGCAGCCATGCGCGCGGTTCGCGTCCGAAGCTGTCGGGGTCGAGCGCCGGCCGCTCGGCAAAGGCCTTCGTCGCCCCGACCGCGTGGATGCGTCCGATGAAGCGCCCCATCCACTCCAATGTTTTCGGATCCTCGAGTTCAGGTGTGCGCCCGCCGCGGCGTGGATAGACCGCGAAGCGGAACCCGGCGTGCTCGTGCAGTGTTTTTTCGCCGATCACGAGCGGTGCGACCACGGGGATCTCGTCCTCGGCAAGCTCCAGGGTGAAGGCGTGCTCTTCGAGAATCTGCGCGTTCCTCCAGCGCGCCGGACGGTAGAACTTGGCGACGACCGAGTCTTGCGATGGCGCTCCCTCGGAGGCCTCGAGCCAGACCTGGTAGACGCGATTTTCGTAGCTGTTGAGGCCCAGCAGGCGCCCGTCGCCGCGCACGCCGGCACTCTCGAGCGCGTCGAGCACGGTATCGGGTGTGAGCCCCGAGTAGGCAGGTGCAGCGGACATCGCGCCATTGTACGGGGCGCGGCCGCGGAGACTTCGCATTCCGAAAAAACCAAAGTCCGCCCGGACGCGGACTTTGGCTGAAACGATGTAACCGCGTGTCAGCGGCGTTTCCGCCGTTACACGGCCGGCTGCGCTATGCCTTGCCGGTCTTCGGAATGAACCGCAGCGCGACGCCGTTGTTGCAGTAGCGCAGGCCGGTCGGCTCGGGTCCGTCGTCGAAAATATGGCCGTGGTGGCCGCCGCAGCGCACGCAGTGGTACTCGGTGCGCTCCATGAAGAGCTTGCGGTCGACGGTAGTGCCGAACACACCGGGGATGGTCGTGAAAAAACTCGGCCAGCCGGTGCCGCTGTCGAATTTCATCGCGGAGGTGAACAGCGGCAGCCCGCAGCCGGCGCAGACGAAAACCCCCGGGCGCTTCTCGCGATCGAGTGGGCTGGTTCCGGCCCGCTCGGTGCCCTCGTGGCGCAGCACGTTGTAGGCCGCCGACGGCAGGCGCTTTTTCCAGTCGGCGTCCGGGAGCTTGAGCGGTTCGGTGCTGGTCGCGATTTCCGCCCCTTCGGCGAGCAGGCCTTTCCAGTTTTTCTGCAGATCTTCCACTTTCACGACTCCTTTTGCCGGCACTCGCGCGCTCCCGGACCGTGACAAACCCAGGAACGAAAGCGCCATCAGACCTTTCAACCAGTTGCGACGTTGCATGTTGATGACCTCCAAGACACCCAAGTATAAACTGACTCGTCCGGCCGGGACTCCCGGATTGCATTGGTCGAGGCAGCGGCGCCTGGCTTACATGAACCGGGCGGGGCCCATGGCTTCGGCTACGCATAGCCGGCTACAATCGGCATCGACCGACGACGACTATCGACATTAGCCAACATGAACGCTGACACCGACGCTCTCTGGCTGGCCGCCGGCCTGCGCACGCCCTTCGCGCGCGTCGATGGCGCGCTCGGTGGTCTGGGTGCAGTCGAGCTTTCGGCGGCGGTGATGCGCGCGATGGCGGGAACAGGCGCGGCGAGGCCCGACCTGCTCGCGTGGGGCACGGTGATCCCGAACCTCGCTTACTCGAACATCGCGCGCGAGGCGCAGATCGAGGCCGGGCTCGATCAGACGATTCCGGCTTTTTCCACCGTGCTCGCGTGTTCGACCAGCATGGTGGCGGCGTTCCAGGCCGCGGGCATGCTCGGCCGCGGCGGCCGCGACCTGGCGCTGGTCGGCGGGGTCGAGAGCATGAGCCGCGTGCAGGTCGGACTGTCGCAGAATTTTTCCGACTGGCTGCGGCGTTTTTTCCAGGCGCGCTCGATGTCGCAGCGCTTCGGGCTGCTCGCCGCGCTGCGCGCGCGCGATGTCCGTTTGCACGTTCTCGCGGTTGCCAACCGCGCCACCGGCAAGAGCATGGGCGAGCACTGCGAGGAGATGGCAAAGGCCTGGAGCATCTCCCGCGACGCCCAGGACCGGCTCGCGCTGGCGAGCCACCAGAAGGCGCTCGCCGGGCAGGCGTCCGGGTTCTTCGACGATCTGATCGTGCCCGCGCAGGGCGCCTCGCGCGACGGCTTCCCGCGCGCGGACACGAGCCTCGAGCGCCTGGCGAAACTGCAGCCCGCCTTCGACGGGAAG
>JBGPTG010000229.1:0-5899 GCA_041490545.1 Gammaproteobacteria bacterium | reverse complement strand
GGATTTTGCATAACGCTAGACGACCGGCCGCGGGTGAAGCTGCCGCGGCCTGTTTAAGTTCTCTTGGACGCCGCGTTCGCGGCGGTTTCCCCGCCTGGAGCGGAGTTTCGCATCGTCAGGCCGCTCCCGCCCCACCGTCGATCGCGATGATCTGGCCGCTGATGTGGCGCGCGGCGTCCGACGCGAGCAGCGCCACCACACCCTTCAGGTCTTCCTCGTTGCCCAGGCGGTGCAGTGGCGTGTGTGCGATCACCTGCTCGCCGATGCGCTCGAGCGCGTTGCGGCTCATCCTGGAGGGAAAGAATCCCGGCGCGATCGCGTTTACCGTGATGCCGTATTCGCCCCATTCGGCGGCGAGCGCGCGCGTGAAATTCACAACGCCTCCCTTTGTCGTGTTGTAGGCGATCGTCTTCAAGAGGCCCACGGGATTCCCGCGCAGGCCGGCGATCGAGGCGACGTTGACGATCCTGCCATAGCGGTTCGGGATCATCGAACGCTTCCCGACGGCCTGGGTGACGAGGAAGGTCCCGGTCAGATTGAGGTCGAGGAGTTTCTGCCACGCCTCCAGCGGATGCTCCTCGGCCGGCGCGCCCCAACTCGTGCCGGCGTTGTTGACGAGGATGTCCACTTTGCCGTAATGCTCGAGCAGCTTTTTCACCATCGGATCGATCGCCTCCGGCCTGGACAGATCGCAGACCAGCGGCAGCGCCTCGACGCTCTGCGCGTCGAGGCGCGCGCGCGCTTCCTCGAGCTCGTCCGCCTTGCGCGCGGTGATGGCGAGCTTCGCGCCCATTTCGCCGAGCGCCTCGGCGATCTGCAGTCCCAGGCCGCGCGAGCCGCCGGTGACGAGCGCCACCTTGCCGGTCAGGTCCAGGAGTTTCTTAACGCTCATCCGTGCGTGCTCCAGGCTGTTCGGGCCGGCGGGCCACGAGATCGATCAGCGCCGACATGCCGCTGTGGCCCTTGCCTTCGCTTACCACGTCTTCGTGCTCGGCCAGATGCAGAAAATCGAGCGCCGCGAAACTGTCACGCAGCAGCTTCGCCGTATACATGTTCTCCGCGTGCGGAGGGCCGCCGGTCCGGTACTCGATCTGCTTGGGAGTATAACCCTGCAGAAGCAGCAAACCGCCCGGCTTCAGCGCGCGCATGACGCCATGGAAAATCCGTTGCCGCTCGGGCGGCGTGGCGAACTGTATGAAGATCGCGGCGACGCAGTCGAACGCTCGCGCGTCCCAGTCCCAGTCCATGATATCGGCGATGACGTACTCGACATCGACGCCAGCCTTGGCCGCCAGGTCGCGCGCCTTGCGAACCCCCATCGGAGAGAAGTCGAAGGCAGTGACGCGCAGTCCCTGCCGTGCCAGCCAGACGCTGTTGCGTCCCTCGCCGTCGGCGACGCAAAGCACCGTCATTCCGGGTGTGAGGCGGTGTGCCTGCGAGGCAACAAAGGCGTTCGGCGCCGTCCCGAAAACGTAACCCTCCGCGGAGAAGCGCCCGTTCCAACGCTCGAGCTCGGAATTCGCGTTCACAACCGCTCCTTTAGGTGAAGGCCTTGTCTTCGGCGCAGAGCTTCGCGAGCAGAGTTGCCGGCGTCCAGCACTCGCCATGATAGCCCTTCCGGTATTTTTCCATCGCGGCGATGACGTTCCCGAGTCCGACCGTGTCGGCGAAGAACATCGGGCCGCCGCGGTAGCGTGGAAAGCCGTAGCCGGCAAGGTAGACGATGTCGATGTCGACCGCGCGCAGCGCGATGCCTTCTTCGAGGATGCGCGCGCCCTCGTTGATCAGAGCGAAGATGCAGCGCTCGACGATTTCGCCGTCGGCGATCGTTCGCGGCGTGATGCGCGCCTCCGCGCGATAGTCCTCGATCAGTTTGTCCACGACAGGGTCGGGGACCGGGGCGCGGCTGCCGGTTTCATACCTGTAGAAGCCCGAGCCGGTCTTCTGCCCGAAGCGGCCGAGCTCGCAGAGGCGGTCGGGAATCTTCGAGTAGGCGAACTCCGGGCGCTCGATCGCGCGGCGTTTGCGGATGTGCCAGCCGATGTCGTTGCCGGCGAGGTCGGACATGGCGAAGGGGCCCATCGCCATGCCCCAATCCTGCAGCGCACGGTCCACCTGTTGCGGCAGCGCGCCTTCGTCGAGGAGGAAAAATGCCTGCTGCAGGTAGCGCTCGACCATGCGGTTGCCGATGAAGCCGTCGCACACGCCCGACACGACCCCGGTCTTGCCGAGCATCTTCGCGAGTTTCATGACGCTCGCGAGCGTCTCGTTCGAAGTCTTTGCGCCGCGCACGATCTCGAGCAGCCGCATGACGTTGGCCGGAGAGAAGAAATGCGTCCCGATCACGGCTTGGGGACGCGTAGTGGAGGCGGCGATCGCGTCGACGTCCAGGGTCGAGGTGTTGGTCGCGAGGATGGCATCGGCTTTCATCACGTCGTCGAGTACCGTGAAGACCTGCTTCTTGACCTGCAGGTCCTCGAACACGGCTTCGATCGCGATGTCGGCGTCGCGCAGGGCCGTGTAGGCAAGCGTCGTCGAAATGCGCGCGATGCGCTTGTCCATCTCCGCTTGCGTGAGCTTGCCGCGCGCGACCGTCGCCGCGTAGTTCCTGCGGATCGCGGCCATGCCCTTGTCGAGCGCCTCGGGATTCGCTTCGAGCAGCTTCACCGGGATGCCGGCGTTGGCGAACGCCATGGCGATGCCCCCGCCCATGGTGCCGGCGCCGACGACGGCGGCGCTGCGGATTTCCCGGATGCGCGTGTCTTCGGGAATGCCGGGGATCTTCGTCACCGCGCGCTCGCCGAAAAAAGCGTGGCGCAGCGCCTTGGATTCGCCGCCCGCGAGCAGTTCGTCGAAGCAGCGGCGCTCGAACTTCACGCCTTCGTCGAACGCGAGGCGCGCCGCCGCTTCGACTGCGTCGACGCACTTCACCGGCGCCGGGAGGCCGCGGTGCGCCGCGGCGAGGCGCTCGCGCTCGCGCGCGAAAAATCCCGGATTGGCGACATTCACCGCCAGATCGCGCAGCCGGCGCAGCGGCCGGTTTTGCGCGAGCAGCGCCTCGGCGAACGCGATGGCGCCATCGAGCAGGTCGCCCTCGACGACGGCATCGACGAGCGCCGTGCCGGCGGCGCTGCGCGCTTCGATCGGATCGCCCGAGACGATCATGCCGAGCGCGCGCTCCGCGCCGAGCGCGCGCGGCAGGCGCTGCGTGCCGCCGGCGCCGGGCAGGAGGCCCAGCTTCACCTCGGGAAGGGCGAGCTGCGCCGCCGGCGCGGCGACGCGGTAATGGCAGCCCATGGCGAACTCGAGCCCGCCGCCCATGGCGAAACCGTGGATGGCGGCGACCACCGGCTTGGCCGAGGATTCGATCAGCGCGATCAGCTCGCGCAGGTTGGGCGAGGCGACCGACAGCGGCGAGTCGAACTCGCGGATTTCCGCCCCGGCGCAAAACGCGCGCCCGGCGCCGATCAGCACCACGGCGCGCACCGCCGGGTCGGCAAAGGCCTGCTGCAGCCGCTCGCGCAGCGCCACGCGCAGCGCGTGCGCCATGGTGTTCATCGGCGGGTTGCTGAAGGTGATCGCGGCGACCGAGCCGCGCACCGAGTAGTCTGCGGGTGGCATGGACGATTTCCTGCGGCAGATTGTAGATTGACACGCATTTCCGCGCAGAGTAATTTGCGGCGACCCGTCATCGAAACGAATTTTCTTTCGGAGGAGCACCATGCGCGGCCTCATGATGGACATGCCCTTGCTCGTATCGTCGCTGCTGGTTCACGCCGACCGCAGTCACGGCGACACCGAGATCGTGTCACGTACCGTCGAAGGACCCGGCAAGGACGGTGCCGGCGCCGTGCATCGTTATACCTACTCCGACGCGCATCGGCGCGCCCGGCAGCTCGCGCAGGCGCTCTCGCGGCTGGGCGTGAAGCAGGGGGAGCGCATCGGCACGCTCGCGTGGAACGGTTATCGCCACTTCGAGCTGTACTACGGCGTCTCGGGAATGGGTGCGGTGGTGCACACCGTAAACCCGCGATTGTTTCCGGAGCAGCTGGTCTTCATCGTCAACGATGCGGAGGACCGCTACGTCTTTTTCGACCTGACCTTCGTGCCGCTCGTCGAGAAGCTCGCCCCGGCGTGCAAGGGCGTCAAGGGCTGGGTGGCGATGACCGACCGGGCGCACATGCCGCAGGTAAAGCTGCCGAACCTGCTCTGCTACGAGGAGTTGATCGCGCGCGAGGATGGAAACTACGAATGGCCGCAATTCGACGAATGGACCGCGTCGGGCCTGTGCTACACCTCAGGAACGACCGGCAATCCGAAAGGCGTGCTCTATGCCAACCGCTCGACCGTGCTGCACGCATATGGCGCATCCCTGCCGGACGCGTTCAGCTGTTCGGCGCGCTCGGTGATCCTGCCCGTGGTGCCCATGTTTCACGTCAACGCCTGGGGCATTCCCTATTTCTCTCCCATGAACGGCGCGAAGCTCGTCTTCCCCGGTGCGGGCCTCGACGGCAAGAGCCTCTACGAGTTGTTCGAGTCGGAGAAAGTCACCTACACCGCGGGCGTCCCCACCGTGTGGCTCGCGCTGCTCGCTCACATGAAGAGTAACAATCTCAAATTCAGCACCCTGAAGACGGTGGTCGTGGGCGGCTCGGCCTGCCCGCCTGCGATGATCGACACGTTCCGGGACGAGTACGGCGTGCGCTGCCAGCACGCCTGGGGCATGACCGAGATGAGTCCGCTCGGCAGCTTGTGCACGCTGAAGGTCAAGCACGAATCGCTGTCGCCCGAGAAGCAGCACGAAGTGGAGTGCAAGCAGGGCCGGACGATCTACGGCGTGGAAATGAAAATCGTCGACGGCGACGGCAAGGAATTGCCGCGCGACGGCAAGGCCTTCGGCGATCTGCTGGTGCGCGGGCCCTGGGTCCTCAAGGAATACTTCAAGGGCGCGGGCGGCAACCCCTTGCGCGACGGCTGGTTCCCCACGGGCGACGTCGCCACCATCGACCCCGACGGCTACATGCAGATCACCGACCGCTCCAAGGACGTGATCAAGTCGGGCGGCGAGTGGATCAGCTCCATAGATCTCGAGAACATCGCGATAGCGCACCCGGCGGTCGCCGAGGCCGCGGTGATCGGCGTGCGCCATCCGAAATGGGACGAGCGGCCGCTGGTGGTCGTGGTGAAAAAGGCCGGCGCGAGCGTGACCCGCGAGGAACTGCTCAAGTTCTACGAAGGCAAGGTGGCGAAATGGTGGCTGCCCGACGACGTCGCGTTTGTCGAGCAGCTGCCGCACACCGCGACCGGCAAGCTCCTCAAGACGAAATTGCGGCAGGATTTCAAGGATTACAAATTGCCGGGGGCGTGAGCCGAATCCAGTCGCTTGATTGACGTACTGATCGAATCGACGCGCCCGATGCTTCGCGCGCGGGTTTCCGGATTCGCAAATCCCAGAACGGGCCGACGCATACGGTTCGAGCGCGAAGCGTCCGACGATTTCCAGGCGACGATCGAATCGCTTCGTCTGACGCGCTGTTGAAGTGCCCGAGCGATACCGATCTCGTGCTCAACGAACTTCGTCCCCGCCGCGTTGACGCGCGTGCCCCGACCGCGCTCGATCGCGGGCTATCGGCGCGGTTCGATTCCACCGGGGCGAGCGTCGCCGCGTTGCTCGCATCATGTCAGGTTAACTCTTGCCGCTGCGCGAGCGGCAGTTGAACGGCAGGAAATTCGCGGGGATATTGGTCTTGTTCTCGCCCTTGACCGTCATCTTTCAGACTTCGCAGCCGGATTGATTCGCCTATCCATTCATTCTTCGACGCTCACGCCAACTATTTCACATTATAGGGGCTGAGAAATCGTGCCCGGCTAGGGTAAACCTTACATCTATGGGGGGTAT
>JBGPTG010000228.1:0-5949 GCA_041490545.1 Gammaproteobacteria bacterium | reverse complement strand
GGTCGCTGACGCTCTTGCCCTCCAGGACAGATTCCACAGCGGGGAACAGGTTTCCGTAGCCGCCGTGAAGATATTGCACCGGCTCTGCGGAACGCTGCATGACGTTGCCCCAGAGGTCGGAAAGCGACACGTCCAGGGAAACAATGGTGTTCTTTGCGATCCGCACGGAAGCTGCGCGGTCGTCTAGCGCAGGGACTTGATCAGGTTCAGGATCTCGATGGCGTGTCCGCGCGGCGTGACACCATGAAACGCGTGCCTCACCCTGCCCTCTTTGTCGATGATGAAGGTGGAGCGGGTGACGCAGGATTTCCGGCAGCCGTTCGACTCCTTTTCGCGCATGACACCGTACTTGCGGCCGACTTCGCTCTCGGTATCGGCAAGCAGCCGGATGGAAACTCCGTGCTGATCGCGGAAATCCGCGTGGCTGAGGCAATCGTCCGGACTCACGCCGATGACCACGCAGTCGTGCCGGGCGAATTCGTCTTCGTGGTCGGAAAAATCGGTCGCCTGCAGAGTGCACCCCGGCGTGCCATCGCGCGGATAGAAGTACAGCACCACGTTCTTCTTTCCGTGGAACTGCGCGAGGTCAACGGTTTCCATGTCGGCGTCGGGCAGCGAGAACAACGGCGCGATCTGCCCGGCCTGCAGGAAGCCCGCGGGGCTGTCCGCAGTCCTGGGCGATGCTTCGTTTACGTGAGGCACGTTTCCCCCGGCCGGGTTCGCAAGCGGCTACAGACTATAATCGCCGCGATGAGAATGCAACTGCTCGGCGGCCGCAGCGCAGCGGCGTTCCTGTCGCAATACTGGCAAAAGCGTCCGTTGCTGGTCCGCAACGCGATTCCCGGCTTTAAAGGGCTGGCGCAAGCGCCTGAATTGCTTGCGCTCGCCGAGCGCGACGACATCGAGAGCCGGCTCGTGTCGCACGGCCGCGGTGCGTGGCGATTGCGCCACGGGCCTTTCGCGCGCGCCGACCTCGCCCGTCTCCCGCGGAAGAACTGGACCCTCCTGGTGCAGGGGATGAATCTCGTCCTGCCGCAGGCCGATGCCTTGTTGCGGCGCTTCCGCTTTCTCCCCTACGCGCGGCTCGACGACGTCATGGTGAGCCACGCCGCGACCGGGGGCGGCGTCGGCCCGCACCTGGATTCCTACGACGTGTTCCTGTTGCAGGGCCCGGGCCGGCGCAGATGGGAAGTGAGCCGGCCGCGCCCCTGGCGGCTCGACGCGACGGCGCCACTGAAGATTCTCCGCGGCTTCCGTCCCGAGCAGTCCTGGGTACTCGACCCCGGAGACATGCTCTACCTGCCGCCCGGCTGGGGCCACGACGGCATCGCCCTCGAACCGGGCCAGACTTACTCCATCGGGTTCCGCGCACCCTCGGACCAGGAGCTGGCGCGGGAATTCCTGGCACATCTCCAGGAACGGATCGAACGTCCCGGTCGCTACCGCGATCCGGGAATCGCGCCGCCGCGGCACGCCGCCGAGATTCCCGCAAACATGGTGCGGCGCTCGGCCGCGCTGGTCGCCGGGATCCGCTGGCATACACGTGATGTGGCGCGCTTTCTCGGCGAGTACCTCACCACGCCCAAGCCGCAGGTGGTGTTTGCGCGGCCCCGGCGGCCCGCAGCGCCGGCGCGCTTCGCGATGCTGTGCGCGGCAAGCGGCGTGCGGCTCGATCTGCGCACGCAGCTGCTGTTTCGCGGGCCGGACTTCTTCATCAACGGAGAGTCCGCAGCCGCGTCGGTACGCATCCGGGAAACCCTGCGGCGCCTGGCGGACGAGCGGAGCCTCCCGGCAGCGGTGCTGCCCCGGGTCCTCCTCGCCCTGCTCCATGCCTGGTATCTTGCCGGCTGGATCCGAACCGGAGAGCGACGTGAGCATGACTGAAGCCGCCGCGCCGCAGCGAAAGCTGCTCGGCGCGCGCAGCGAGTACTTCGAGGGTTTCGGCACGCTGCTCGCTCGCGCCCGCCGCGAACTGCGTATCTTCGACGCCGATCTGTCCGAGCTCGACATGAACGGTCTGGGTCGCATCGAATCGCTGGCGCGCTTGCTGCGCGAGAGCCGCACGCACCGGATCTTCATCGCCGTGCACGACGTCGAGCACGTCACCAAGCACTGCCCGCGGCTCATCGCGCTGCTGGGCAGCCATACCGAAGGCCTCCTCATTCACGGCACGCAGGGCGACGCCGCGAAGGCGCAGGACTGTTTCGTGCTCGCCGACGGCGATCATCTGCTGCGCCGCCCGGTGAGATCGCAGCCGCGCGGGGTTCTGGTGCTCGACGACCCCAAGGAATGCCAGCCGATGCGCGAGCGCTTCGACGAAATCTGGGAGTCCTCGCTGCCGGGCGTGTCGGCGAACACCACCGGACTCTGAAGAATCACGGCAGGGCGCGAGCCGCGCGCGATTCAGAGTTCCCGCCAACCGAAACCTTCGCCCTGTGTCGCCACCGCAACCAAGTCCTCCGCGCAGTCAAGCACGGCGGCGAGAGCGCGACGCGCGAGGTCCGGCGTATTGTTCTTCTGCGAAAGATGCGCGGCGATCACGTGTTTCAGCCGGCTGCGGTCGAGCGCGGCCAACAGGGCCGCAGAAGCGCGGTTGTCCAGATGCCCCAGGCGGCCGGCAACGCGCGCCTTCAGCGCGGGCGGATATTCGCCGTTCATCAGCATGTCCAGATCGTAATTGCATTCGAGCACCAGCGCATCGCAGCCGGACAGGCTCGTCTCGATATGCGCGGTCGAGCAGCCCGCGTCGGTGAGCACCCCCAGGCGCCGTGAGCCGTCCGTCAGGACATACTGCACCGGCTCGCGCGCATCGTGAGGCACCGTATAGGGCTGCACCAGGACGTCGCCGACTGCGCAGTTTTCACCGGAATGAAGGAAATTCACCCGGCAATCGGCATCGCTGCCCGCCTCCATTTCCCGGAGAGCCGCGAGCGTGCCGTGCGTGACCCACACCGGAATGCCGAACCGCCGCGCCAGCGGAAACACGCCATCGGCGTGATCGCCGTGCTCGTGGGTCACGATGATGCCGGCGAGATCCTCCGCGGCGAGCCCGACTCGCGCCAGGCGTGAAACAGCCTCTTTGACGGCAAAACCGCAATCGAGCAGAACGCGCGTCGCGCCGGCCTCGACCACCAGGGCGTTGCCCTGGCTGCCACTACCCAGCGAAGCGAAGCGCACCCTGCGTCAAGTCCTACTTCAGCTGACTCTGCAGCAGGGCCAGGATCCGGCGCGCCGTGTCGGAGAAGTCCGGATTGCCTTCCTTGTTGAGCACCTGCACCGAGCTGGAGTCGCCGCTGCGATCCTTGACGAAGACGCGGTACTGCTCGGCTTTCGGGTCGGGGGAAGAGCGCCAGAACATCAGCTTGTCGAGGACGCCTTCGTTCTTCTTGGAAAGCGCGTCGACTTCCGGATCGACGTAGCGCACGAAATAGAAACCCTTGGAGCGGTCCCGGTCCTCCACGGTGAAGCCGACCCGGTCTAGAACCAGTCCCACCCGTCGCCATGCCCGGTCGAACGGCTCGGCGAGATCGAGCGTGCCGATGCCGTCGGCGGCCTTCACGATCGTGGCGCGTTCGTCCTTCTTGTCCGCAGCGAGTTCCACGCGCGCACGCGCGTCCTGCGCGCCGAAGCGCACCAGCAGGCGGCGGAGGAACTCGGCCTCCAGCCCCGGATCCGGCGGCCGCGCCTGCCAGACAGTGCTATCGCGGGACTGGCTTGTATACACCTCGCTGACGCCGCGATGACTCAGGTAGATCTCGGTAGTGTCGGGCTGCGCGCCGCGTTCCAGTCGCGTACGGAACTTGTCGCGCTCTCCGGTCGAATAGGCTCCGTCCATGAAACTGCCGATGATATTGCGGATGGGGTCCTCCGGGATCTTGGCGCGGTTTTCCGCCCAATCGGTCTCCATCACACCGGTCTGGGGATTCTCGACCTTGATCAGAAAGCCGTTCTCCTGCCAGAAATCCTTGACCAGCGGCCAGACTTTCTCCGGCGGCTCGGGCACGACCAGCCAGCGCTCGTTTCCGGATCGCTCGACCCGCAGCTTCGCGAAATCGGGAAGGACGCCGCCCGTCCCCGGTCGGGCGGGTCCGCTGCGCTCGGCGTTGTACGCGGAAAGCGTCGTGGCACCGGTTGCGGCGGGCTCGGGAATCTGGAAACGATCCTCCCGGCCCGGCTGGCTTAGGTCTGGCGGCACCTCGAGAGGCGGCAGCTTCTTCTCCGACTTGTACTCGACCTTGCTCGAATCGAACATCGTTCCGCCACATCCGGCGAGCGCCAGCGTCGCCGCGGCGGCGCTCGCAACTGCAGCACCGAGTCGGGTCATCCGGCCTTTCCCTCGACGACGCGAAGCCCGACCGGGAATGCGATGCCGGCAGCGCGCATGGCCTCCCTGACCACGTCGTGGAATTGCGGCGACAGCGGCGTGAGCGGCAGACGGATGCCCATGCCGATCAGCCCCATTTGCGCGACCGCCCACTTGATCGGAATCGGGTTCGCCTCGACGAAAAGTTTCATGTGCAGCGGCAGCAGTTTGAAGTGGAGAGCGCGCGCGTTGGCGAGGTCGCCCGCGAGGGCGGCAGCGCACATGGCATGCATGAGCCGCGGAGCGGCGTTCGCGGTCACCGAAATGATGCCCTTCCCGCCCAGCAGCAGCATCGCAACGCCGGTCGCGTCGTCGCCGCTGTATACGGCGAAGTCCCGCGGCGCCCGGCGCAGCAGGTCGCCGGCACGCTCGATATTCGCGGTGGCGTCCTTGATGCCGACGATGTTCGGCACCTCGGCGAGGCGCAGCGTGGTGTCGTTCGCAAGGTCGGCCACGGTGCGCCCCGGAACGTTGTACACGATCTGCGGAATGTCCACTTTTTCGGCGATGGTACGGAAGTGCCGGTAAAGACCTTCCTGCGTCGGCTTGTTGTAGTACGGCACGACCGAGAGACAGGCATCGGCTTTCGCCTTGCGCGCCGATTCCGTCAGTTCGATCGCTTCGACGGTGGAGTTGCCCCCCGTGCCCGCAACGACCGGGATGCGGCCCCGGGCGTGCTCGACAGCTACGCGGATGAGTTCCTTGTGCTCGTCGAAATCGACGGTGGGCGATTCGCCCGTGGTTCCCACCACGACGATCCCGTCGGTCCCCTCGGCGATATGGAAGTCGATGAGCGAGCGGAAGCGCGCGAAGTCGACGCTGCCGTCCTCGTTCATGGGAGTGACGATGGCTACGATTGAACCCGAGAGCATGAGAACTCGCTGGCTATTCAGGAAGAGGCATTCTAGCTGAAACTTTTTGCAGAGGGCTGACGGATGGCAGGTCGATGGGTTGCGCCTCCGCACCGCTCCGCACCGCGCAGATCCGCTGAACCACGGCCTGCTTCGGCGCCGACGTCAAACCCTGCTCGAACGCGACCGGCTGGAGCGGGCGCGTCAGCTCCAGCAGTTCGCCCGGACGCAGCAGGAAATCCGGGTTGCTCGGCCGGCCGTAGCGCTCGTTTCCGGCAGCGAAGGTTTCATACACGAGCACGCCGCCGGGGCGCAACGCCTCGACCAGCCGGGGAAAGATCGGCCGGTGCAGGTAATTGGTGACCACGACCCCGTCGAATTCACCTGCGGGAAACGGCCACGGCCCCGATTCGATGTCGGCTGAGTGAAACTCGGCGCCTGCGATCGCCGCGACCGTGTCGCGAAGGCTCTCGTCGCGGTCCACGCCGACCGGGGCGAAACCGAGGGATCGCAAGTAGCGCAAATGGCGGCCGCGCCCGCAGGCGACATCGAGGACGCGCCCGCCGGCGCGAATCAGAACCGCCCAACGGCATACCCAGGGCGAAGGCGAGTCGATGGCGTGCGCAGGATCGGACATGCCGCATTATCCCAGCGAATGCGGATGCCCGGCACCTAACTGCTTGCCGGTCAGAACGACGAGCCCGGCTGCTGGAGGAATTCGACTTCCTCTGCCGT
>JBGPTG010000227.1:0-5956 GCA_041490545.1 Gammaproteobacteria bacterium | reverse complement strand
GCTTTCGCGCCGAGACTGCCGCCGACGACCAGAACGTGAAGCGGTCCGGAGCGCATCGCGTAGCGCTGCTCGGGAACCGCGATCGTCGCGATGTCCGGCCGCACCGGGTTGCCCGCATACAGCGCTCGGCCCAAGACACCGGGGAACGCGCACAAGACCCGGTCGGCGACCCGGGCGAGCATTTTGTTGGCGAGGCCCGCAATCGAGTTCTGCTCGTGGATGGCGAGC
Organism: Gammaproteobacteria bacterium; assembly: GCA_041490545.1. Taxonomy (GTDB): domain Bacteria; phylum Pseudomonadota; class Gammaproteobacteria; order Burkholderiales; family SG8-39; genus VBDM01. Next base: position 5,728 of record JBGPTG010000227.1, on the reverse strand, counting down.
GGCTTGCCGAGCAGCACCGCCATCATTCCGCCGGGAAACGAGATGTAGCCGCCCATGCCAAGGACGACGTCGGGCCGCGCCGCGAGGATCGCGCGGGCGCTTTGCCAAAAGGCGAGCAGCAGCCTGGCCGGCAGCAGCAACGCGGCGAGCAGCCCCTTGCCGCGCAGCCCGGAAAAGGAGACGCCTGCGAGGTCGTAGCCATGTTTGGCCACCAAGCCTGCTTCCATGCCGGTTTTCGAGCCTAGCCAGACGATCCGCCAGCCCGATCGGCGCAGGAAATCGGCGACCGCAAGCCCGGGGAAAATGTGCCCGCCGGTGCCACCTGCCATGATCATGATGGTTCGCGCCATGGGCTTTTCATGCAGGGACCCCGCGCATCAATTGGCGGTTCTCCCAGTCGATGCGCAGCAGCACTGCGAGCGCCGCGCAGTTGGCGAGCAGGCCGCTGCCGCCGAAACTCATGAGCGGAAGCGTCAGGCCCTTGGTCGGAAGCACGCCCATGTTCACGCCCATGTTGATGAGCGTCTGCACCGCGAGCCACACGGCGATGCCCTGCGCGACCAGCGCTGCGTACGGTCGCTCGAGAGTGACCGCCTGGCGGCCGATGGCGAAGGCCCGCAGGACCAGCCATGCGAAGAGGACAATCACCACGAGCACCCCGGCGAACCCGAGTTCTTCGGCGATGACGGCGAGGAGAAAATCGGTGTGCGCCTCGGGCAGGTAGAGCAGCTTCTCGACGCTCGCCCCAAGGCCGACGCCGAGCCATTCGCCGCGCCCGAATGCGATCAGGGCGTGCGACAGCTGGTAACCCCGGCCGAACGGGTCCGCCCAGGGATCCATGAAACCGAAGATGCGCTGCATGCGATACGGGGAGAACAGCACCAGGACCACGAAACCCAGCGCCATCATCGCGAGCAGCGCGGCGAACCACCTGGCGTTCATGCCTCCGAGAAAGAGAATCGCCGTCGCGATGGCGGTGATCACCACGAACGCCCCGAAGTCCGGCTCGCGCAGCAGCAGCCAGCCGACCACCAGCATCACCGCCAGCATCGGAACCAGCCCGTGGCGCAGGCTGTGCATCAGGGCGAGCTTGCGGACCGTGTAGTCGGCCGCGTAGAGCACGACGAACAGCTTGACGAACTCCGAAGGCTGCGCGTTGGCGAATCCCAGCGACAGCCAGCGGCGAGCGCCGTTGACTTCGCGCCCGAACCCGGGGACAAGCAGCAGCACCAGGAGCGCAACGCCGAACAGGAACAGCCACGGGGCGAGCTGCTGCCACACGCGCAGCGGCACCTGGAACACCAGCATGCCGCCGACCACCCCCACCGCGACGAACACAGCGTGCCGCTGCAGGAAATAGCCCGCCTTGCCGCCGGTAAACTTGCTCGCTTCGGCCATGGAAATCGAGGCCGAATACACCATCACCATGCCGAGGGTGAGCAGCAGCAGCGCCGCCCACAACAGGCTGCTGTCGTATTCGGCGAGCGCCGCGCGCCCGGGGCTAATGCTGCGCAGCATGCAGGACCCGTTCGACCGAAGCGCGGAACATTTCCCCGCGATGTTTGTAGTCGCGGAACATGTCGAAGCTCGCGCAGGCCGGCGACAGCAGCACCACATCCCCCGGGCGCGCTGCGGCCGCGCTTCGGGATACGGCTTCGTCCATGCTCGATACGTGAAGGACCGGGACGCCCGCGCCCGCGATCGCAGCCTCGATCAGGGGCGCATCGCGGCCGATCAGCACCAGGCTGCGCGCCGAGCGCGCCACCGCGTCCTTGAGCGGCGTGAAATCCTGACCCTTGCCCTCGCCACCGGCAATGAGCACGGCCTTGCTGCCGCCGCGGGCGAGCCCGGCCAGTGCCGCCACCGTCGAGCCGACGTTGGTGCCCTTGGAATCGTTGTACCAGCGAACGCCAGCGGCTTCGCCCACCAGCTCGACACGGTGCGGCAGGCCCTGGAACTCGCGCAATGCCGCAACGAGCGGTGCGAGCGGGAGATCCAGCGCACGGCACAGCGCCAGCGACGCGAGCGCATTCGCGGCGTTGTGCAGGCCGGCGAGTTTCATTTCAGCGACGGCAAGGACCGCCTCGGACCCTCGCGCCAGCCAGGGCTCCCCGCCGCGCTCGACAAGGCCCCAGTCGCCTTGACGCTGTGCGGCATTCAGGCCGAAGCTCACCACGGTGCGGCCCGGCTGCGCCATGGCGAGGCTGCGTGCGTCGTCCCGGTTCAGAATCTGAATGCCCTCGTCGGCAAAGATGCGTGCCTTTGCCGCGGCGTACTCGCCGATGCTGCGATAGCGATCCAGATGGTCCTCGGTCACATTCAGCACCGTGGCTGCGGCCGGTTCCAGGGAGCGCGCCGTCTCCAGCTGGAAACTGGACAGCTCCAGCACCCACAGCGCCGGCAAGCGGCCGGCGTCCTCGCGACGCATGAGGGCATCGAGCACGGGCGGACCGATGTTCCCGGCGACCTCGCAGTCCACCCCTGCGCTCTTGGCCATGGCACCGGCGAGCGCGGTGACCGTGCTCTTGCCATTCGTCCCGGTGATCCCAATCACCCGCGACTCGCTCGCGATCGCCTGCGCGAAAAGTTCGATGTCGCCGAGCACCGGCACGCCCGCGGCGGCCTGCGCCACGCACGCCTGCGCCAGCGAGATGCCCGGACTGAGAGCGACGAGATCCACGCCCGCGAAGGTCTCCGGGCGAAACGGACCGCAATGCACAGCAACGCCCGGAAGCGACCGCTCCAGATCGGCGAGCCGCGGCGGCTGCGCCCGCGAATCGGCGACGCGCACGGTGGCGCCGCCGCGCGAGAGCCATTTCGCCATCGACAACCCGGTGTCGCCCAGACCCAGCACCAGCGCCTTTCTGCCGGAGAATCTCACCGCAGCTTTAAAGTAGACAGACCGAACAGCACCAGCATCATGGTGATAATCCAGAAGCGAACCACCACCTGGGATTCTTTCCATCCGGAGAGCTCGTAGTGATGGTGCAGCGGCGCCATTCGAAAGATACGTTTCCCGCCGCTCCACTTGAAATACACGACCTGGATCACTACCGACAGCGTTTCGGCAACGAACACTCCACCCATGATGAAGAGCACGATTTCCTGCCTGACGATCACCGCGACCGTCCCGAGGGCAGCGCCCAGCGAAAGGGCGCCCACGTCGCCCATGAACACGTCGGCCGGATAGGCGTTGAACCAGAGAAATCCGAGGCCCGCGCCGATGAGCGCCCCGCAGAACACGGTGAGCTCTGCGGCTCCCGGGATGTAGGGAAACAGGAGGTAGCGCGAGTAGTCGATGCGACCGGTGACGAGCGCGAACACGGCCAGCCCGCCCGCCACCATCACCGCCGGCATGATCGCCAGTCCGTCCAGGCCATCGGTCAGGTTCACGGCGTTGGACGTTCCGACGATGACGAAATAGCTTAGTGCGATGAATCCGAATACCCCGAGCGGATAGGCGACGTTCTTGAAGAAAGGCACGATCAGGTCGGCCTTGGGCGGCAGCTCCATCGAGAAGCCGCTGTTCCACCACGCGAGGAAATAGTCGAGCACCTTTGCAGTGCTCGGCGCCGACACTGCGAAAGCCAGGTACACCGCAGCGACGAAACCGATCAGCGATTGCCAGAAGAATTTCTCTCTTGCCGACAGGCCCTTCGGGTTGTTCTTCACGACCTTGCGGTAATCGTCGACCCAGCCGATCGCACCGAACCCGAAAGTCACACCGAGCACCGCCCAAACGAAGCGGTTGGACAGATCCGCCCAGAGGAGCGTCGTGATGAGTATGGCGAGAAGCACCAGCGCGCCGCCCATCGTCGGCGTGCCCGCCTTGGCAAGGTGCGTCTGCGGCCCGTCGGTGCGCACCGCCTGGCCGATCTTGTAGGCCGAGAGCTTGCGGATCACCAGCGGTCCGGCAAACAGCGAAATGGCGAGCGCCGTCAGCGTCGCAAGCACGGCGCGCAGCGTGATGTACTGGAACACGTTGAAGGCGCGCACGTCCTGCGCAAGCCACTGGGAAAGCGTGAGCAGCATCTAGTGTTTCTCCCCGTCCGACGGCTCGCCGGACAGCGCCTGGACGACGCGTTCCATCCGCATGAAACGCGAGCCCTTGACCAGCACGGCGGCCCGGGCGTCCAGGTTCGCGCGAACCGAGTCGATCAATTCCTCGATCGCGGCGAAATGTCGCGCGCCCCTGCCGAACGCCTCGACCGAGGCGCTGCAAAGGTCCCCGGTCGCGTACAGGCGATCGATGCCTCGCTCGCGGGCGTAGCGGCCAGCTTCCTGGTGAAATTCGATACTGCGGCCACCGACTTCGCCCATGTCGCCGAGCACGAGCATCCGCGTTCCGGGAAACCCGGCGAGCACGTCGATCGCGGCACGGACCGAATCCGGGTTGGCGTTGTAGCTGTCGTCGATGAGGATCGCCCCCGACGGCGTGGTCCGGCGCTGGGACCTGCCCTCGACGGCGCGGAATGCCGCCAGCCCGCGGACCACAGCATCGAGACTTGCGCCCGCGGCGAGAGAGCACGCCGCCGCCGCGCAGGCGTTCAGCGCGTTGTGGCGGCCATCGATGTGCAGGACAATGCGCGCCGCACCGGCAGATGTGCGCAGTTCGATTTCGCCCGCGGAATCCCCGACAGGGCAGCGCACATTCACCTGCGCATTGCGGGCAAGACCGAAGTCGCGTATCTGCCCCCTGGGGACCAGGCCGCGCCAATAGCTGGCATATTCGTCGTCCGCGTTGATCACCGCGATGCCGTCGGGCTTCAGCGCCCCGAGCACTGCAGCGTGCTCGCGCGCCACCTCGGCGACCGAGTGCATGAATTCCTGGTGCTCGCGTTGCGCGTTGTTGACGAGCGCGATGGTGGGCGCCGCAATTGCGGCCAGAACCGCGGTTTCTCCCGGATGGTTCATGCCGATCTCCACGACGGCTGCGGCATGCTCCGCGCGCAGTCCGAGCAGCGTCAGCGGCAGCCCAATTTGGTTGTTGAGGTTTCCGCGGGTCGCGAGCACGCGGTCGTCTCCGAAATGCGCTCGCAGGATGGCGGCAATCATTTCCTTCACGGTGGTCTTGCCGTTGGATCCGGTGACCGCGATGAGGGGGATGTCGAAGCGTGCCCGCCAGTGAGTGGCGAGGCGGCCCAGGGCAAGCCGCGTATCGTCGACGAGCAGGAGCGGGATCCCGGGTTCCCCCACAACCGACGCCAATTCTTCCGCCAGCATCGCGGCGGCGGCCCCGCGCGCCGCTGCCGCCCCGACGAAGTGATGCCCGTCGAAGCGTTCTCCGCGCAACGCCACGAAAAGCGAATTGCGTGCGATGACTCGGCTGTCCGTAGCCACGGAATCGAAGTTCGCGTCGCCGCCCCGCAGGCTCGCGCCGATCGCCGTCGCGGCTTCGCGCGCGCTCATCATCGACCCCACCCCGAAAGCACACGCTCGGCCTCGATCACATCGGAAAACGGAATCCGGCGCCCCGCAGTCTCCTGATAGGTTTCGTGCCCCTTGCCAGCGATGAGCACGACGTCGGCGGCGGCAGCCGAGGCGATCGCATATTCGATCGCCGCTCGCCTGTCCGCGATCGCCCGGTGCGGCACCGGAACGCCCGCGGCGATCTCCGCGATGATCGCTGCCTGGTCTTCGCCGCGCGGGTTGTCGCTCGTGATCACGATCGAGTCTGCGTGGCGCGACGCCACCGCGCCCATGAGGGGACGCTTGCCGCGGTCGCGAT
>JBGPTG010000226.1:0-5966 GCA_041490545.1 Gammaproteobacteria bacterium | reverse complement strand
CGAACTGCACCAGCGAGGGTTTGACGCCGCTCTCGTGCAGGATGCCGCGCACCGTCGCCTCGAGGTCCTTCTGCTGGAACTGCCGCGCCGAAAGATTGACGGTGACGGGTCTTGCCGGGAGTCCGGCGTCGAGCCACGTGCGCAGTTGCTCGCACACCTTGCGCATCACCCACTCGCCGACGCGCACGATCAGTCCGGTGTCCTCGAGCACCGACACGAATTCGCCCGGCAGGACCAGGCCCATCTCGGGGCGGTCCCAGCGCAGCAGCGCTTCGAATCCGCAGATGGCGCCGGTCTTCAGGTCCACGCGCGGCTGGTAGTGCAGCAGGAACTCGTCGTGCTCGATGGCCCGGCGCAGCGCCGCCTCGGTTTGCACCCGAGCGAGGGCGCGCTCGTTCATCTCGCGGGTGAAGTATTGGTAGTTGTTGCGGCCCTGCTCCTTTGCCCGGTACATGGCGGCGTCGGCGTTCATCACCAGGCCGTCCGGATCGTTGCCGTCGGCCGGGAAGATCGTGATGCCGACGCTGGCGCTCACGTAGGTTTCGTGTCCGCCCAGGTGGAAGGGCCGGGCGATCGCGTCGATGACTTTCTGCGCGACGAGTTCCGCGTCGCCGGGCCTGGCGAGATCGGCGACGATGGCGCCGAACTCGTCCCCGCCGAACCGGCCCACGGTGTCGCCGCTGCGCACGCATTGCGTGAGCCGTACCGCGGCTTCCTTGAGCAGCGTGTCGCCGGCGCCGTGCCCCTGGGTGTCATTGACGAGCTTAAAGCGATCGAGGTCGATGAACAGCACGGCCATCGGCCGCGTGCCGCGGCGCGCCTGAGCCATCGACTGCAGCAGCCGGTCGCGAAACAGGTGCCGGTTCGGCAGTCCGGTGAGGGCGTCGAACTGTGCCAGGTAGGCGAGGTGGTCCTCGGCGTTCTTGCGCTCGTTCGCCACCGCCAGGATGTTGGCAATGCTCTGCAGAAAACTCACGTCGTCGGGGCTGAAGCGCCGCGGCTGCAGAGCGTGCGTGCACAGCAGCCCGTAGGTGCCCGCGGTTCCGAAAATCGGCACCTCGATTCCGCTGCGCACGCCGAACTGCATCAATGACGAAGGCGCGAAGCGCGCATCCGCCTGGTAGTCCTCGCTGACGACGGGTTCGCGGCGCGAGAGAATGAATTCCGGGCGCGAACCGGGGCGCACGCTGACGGTGCGCTCACCTATCCACTCCGCCGGCCATCCTGCCGCCGCCCGGTATACCAGCCGCTGGCCGTCGGGTTCCAGCTCGAGCACGTTGCAGAAATCCGCCTTGAGCGTGACCGAGACCAGCTCGACCGCGCGGCTGAGAATGTCCTCGAAATCGGCGCTGGCGAGCGCCTGCCGTCCGAACTCGGCGATCAGGCGCTGCTGCAGCGCCTGGTTGTGGATGCGCTCCTCGTTTTCCTTGCGCGTGGTGATGTCGGCCATCGCGCCGATCATGCGCACCGCGCGACCCGACTCGTCCCGGATCACCTGCCCGCGGTCGAGCACGTGGGCGTAGCTGCCGTCCTGGCGGCGGTAGCGGTACTCGTCCCGCCAGTTGTCCTCGTCCGTGCCGATGAGGCGGTGCACCTTGCCGATGACGCGGCCCTGGTCCTCGGGATGGATGCCTTCGTACCAGGATTTAGCCGTGGACTGGGTCGTGTCGCGCGGATAGCCGAACACTTCGGTGAAATTCTCGTTCCACCAGCGGGCGTCGGTGAGCAGGTCCCAGTCCCAGATGACGTCGTTGGTGGCGCGGACCGCCATGTCGAAGCGCTCGTTGCTCTTGCGCAGCGCCTCTTCGGTTTCGAGGCGCGCGCGGATATCGCGCGCGGTGGCGACGATGATCCACTGGTCTCCGGAGTGCATCACGCGGCGCATCGATTCGAACGGCAGCGTCGAGCCGTCCTTGCAGCGGTAGTGGCTGCGCATGCTCTGCGTGGCTCGCGTGGCGATCATCCTGTCGTAGGCGACTTCCAGTTCCTGCCGGGTCATGGGAAGGATGTCCTGGGGCCCCATTGCGAGGAGTTCTTCGCGCAGATAGCCGAGGTTCCTGCACACGGTCTCGTTGACGTCGATGAGGCGCATGGTGTCGCGATCGACCAGCAGGATCATGTCGCCGGACATGTCCATGGACGCGCGGAAGCGCCGCAGTTCCTCCGCGCGCTGGCGGCTCTGCGTGACGTCGCGGCCGATGCCGCGGTAGCCGCGGAAGCCGCCGGTCGCGTCGAAGATCGGTTTGCCGCTGATGTGGGCGATGTGCAGCTTGCCGTCTGCGTCCAGTCGATGCCATTCCAGGTCGCGGAACGGCCGGTGCGCCGCCAGGGTGGCGCGGTGCGCGGCCCAGTCGGCTTCGGTCATGTTGAGGGTGGGCAGTTCCCAGCGCGTCTTGCCGATGACCGAGTCCGGAGAACGCCCGATCTGCTGCACCAGGTTTCCGGAGACCATGGTGAAGCGGAAATCTTCGTCCTGTTCCCAGTACCAGTCGGAGGAAAGTTCGGTGAGGCTGCGGAAGCGCTCTTCGCTCTCGCGCAGCACCTCCTCGGTCTGCTTGCGCTGGACGAACTGGCCGATTTGCGCCCCGATCGTACGGATCGCCTGCAGCAGGTGCTCGTTCGGCTCGCGGATTTCGCGGCTGTTGAAGCTGAGCACGCCGATTGTCTTTCCTTCCGATATCAGCGGAAAGATGAATGCGCCGTGCATACCGGCTTCCACCGTGATCGTTCGCTGGGCCACGCGCATGTCCCGGGTGATGTCGGCCACCCACATCGGCTCCCCCGACTGCCACACGATGCCCGACAAGCCGACCCCGCGGGCATAGGTAATTTCGCGCGAACGCTCGATGTACAGATCGAATTGCGGCCCGGGTTTGTTCCAGGACTCGGCGAAACGCAGTACGCCCGCTTCGTCGTCGGCGCGGAAGTAGCGGCCGCAGTCCCAGCCCTGAACTTCGCACACGGCACGGAGGATTGCGTTGAGGACGGTCGAAACGCTGCCGGGTTCGGTGACGCAGCGTGCTACCGTGTACTCTAGGCGCAGCAGTTGTTCGGCGCGTTCGCGACTGCTGATCCGGCGGCCGATGCCGCGATACCCGGTGAACGTTCCCGAAGCGTCGAACACGGGGACTCCGCTCGCTTCGATGAAATGCTCGCGGCCGTTCTTGTCGATGAACTTGACCCTGAAATCGTGATAGGGCTGCCGCGCTTCGAGGAGTTTGCGGTGATCCTCCCACGTGCCCGCGACAGGATGCGCATTGACGCTCCAGCGAGTCTTGCCGATCATCCCTTCAAGATCGGACTCCACCGCCGGACCCATGTCCCGACCCGAAATCACGGTAAACCGGTACTCGGCGTCCTGCTCCCAGTACCAGTCGCCCGACAGGTAGGCGATGGCACGGAAACGCTCTTCACTGCGGCGCAGGGCCGCCTCGAGCTCGCGCAGTTCCTGCCCGGTGGCGGGGAAAGGCGCGGCCCGGTCGCTGCTTTTGCGTCCTGCTGGGGCCTCCTGCTTCATCGCGCGAGAAACCGGGCCTGCAGTGCCCGGGCCTGCAGTGCTGGGGCAAAGATTGTAGCAGTGCGTACCGACCCCGGGGGGTGGTCCGGAGCTCGCCGCTGCAGGGCCCCGCACCCGGATCGTGGCTAGCGCATCACCCGGTTGCGCCCGGCGCGCTTGGCGCGGTACAGGGCTTCGTCCGACGCGCGGATGACCAGCGTCGGCTTCATCAGCGTGGCGTCGGATTCGGCCACGCCGATGCTCACGGTCACCGACAGGATGTTTTCCGGCTGCCCCGCATGCCCGGCGCGCCGCTGCGACCCGGTCTTGATGTCCCGGGGCCGGTCTGCGCCGCGCACCGCCATTTCGTAGCGCTCGATCTCCTGGCGCAACCGCTCCAGATGCGGCAGCACCTCCTCGAGCCTGCGCTCGGCGAACAGGACGCAGAATTCCTCGCCGCCGTAGCGGTACGCCGTGCCGCCGCCCCCGACTTCCGCCAGGCGCGCGCCGACGAGCTTGAGTACCTGGTCTCCGGTGGCGTGCCCATGCGTATCGTTGAATTTCTTGAAATGGTCGACGTCCGCCATTGCGATCGCGTACGTCGGTCCCAGGCCCGCGAGCCGCTCCTCGAGCGCCCTGCGGCTGGGAAGACCGGTCAGTTCGTCGCGAAAGGCAAGGCGATGCGATTCCTGCAGTACCGCCACGAGCAGGATGACGCCGGCGGCCGACATGAATGCGCCGAAGGCGCCGGTCGTTTGCGCCCATTCGCACGCCGTGAAAAAGGCCACCAGGGCTCCTGCGATACCGATGTCGAGCGGTCGCGGCTCCTTGCGCATCTCCTTGCCCGCCGAACGCGGCCAGGTACGGACCACGGCCGCGACGAACGCCAGGACGAACACAAGGCGTCCGGCGACCGGCGTCGGCGGCGAACGCAGCAGCCAGTGGTTCAGCACGTCGTGCCAGGCGATTCCCGACAGGGCGCTGCGGCCGGCGTTCGCCACCCAGAAGACGAGGAGTCCCTCCGCGAGCCCGAGCAGCAGCCAGCGGTAGTTGCGGTGCTGGCGCACGCCGCGCTCCGGGAAAGAAAGCGCGAGCAGCACGTTGAGAGGCACCAGGATCGCGAGCGAGGTGAACACCGCGTGCGGGGCGAAGGCCTTTGGGTCCGGGTCCGACGCCATACCCCAGGCTGCGCAGGCGGCGAGCAGCGAGGCGAACATGATGAAGGCGCGGCTGCGGTTGAACCAGGCGCTGATCACGGCGCCGAGCAGGAGCACCACATACGGCCCGACCAAGCTCAGGCCCGAGAGGGAACGCGGCAGCGACGGGCTCGCGAAAACGGCGATCGCCGCCGCCAGGAGGATCGCCGCGGGAACGGCGAGCGGGCGCAGCAGGCGGAGCAGCGCGGGATTCATGCTGCCCGGATTATAGTTTCCCCGGAGCGGGCGCGACCGTGCCCGGATGCCGGCTTTGCAGGAAGGCCTCGAGCACCTTCGCGGTGTGCCCCGGGCGGTCGGTGCCGGCCAGGGCGTGCGGCGGAGCCTGGACGAGGATTTCGCCGCCAGCCGCACCGCCCTCGGGGCCCAGGTCGATGATCCAGTCGGCCTCGGCGATCACGTCCAGGTTGTGCTCGATCACCACCACCGTGTTCCCCGCATCGACCAGTCGATGCAGCACGCGCAGGAGTTTCTCCACGTCGGCCATGTGCAGGCCGACCGTGGGTTCGTCGAGGACGTAGAACGTCTTGTTGTCGGCGCTGCTCCGGCCGGGTCGCGATGCGGCATTGCCCTGCGCATCGGTGCGTACCTTGGCAAGTTCGGTGACGAGCTTGATGCGCTGCGCTTCGCCGCCGGATAGCGTCGGGCTCTGCTGGCCCAGCGTCAGATAACCCAGGCCCACGTCCTGCAGCAATCGGAGCGCATGATGCGTCGAAGGGTGTGCGGCGAAAAAATCGACCGCTTCGTCCACGCTCATTGCCAGCACTTCGCCGATCGATTTTCCCTTCCAGCGCACCGTGAGCGTTTCAAGGTTGAAGCGCGCACCGCCGCAGGCCTCGCAGGTCACCTTGACGTCCGGCAGGAAGCTCATCTCGATCTTCTTGATGCCCTGGCCTTCGCAGGCCTCGCAGCGCCCGCCCTTGGTGTTGAACGAAAAGCGGCTTGCGCTCCAGCCGTGCATGCGCGATTCGTTCGCTTCGGCGAACAGGCGCCGGATCGCGTCCCAGAAACCGACGTAAGTCGCGGGGCAAGAGCGCGGCGTCTTGCCGATCGGCGTCTGGTCGACTTCTAGCACCCGGCCGATGTTCTCCGCACCGCGGATCGCGCGGCAACCCAATAGCGGTGCGTCTTTTCTTGTTTTGCGCTCGCCGACCATTCTCGACAAATTCGCGTAGAGCACGTCGCGAGCCAGCGTCGATTTGCCCGAGCCCGAAACGCCGGTGATCACGCTGAGCCTGGCAAGCGGCACACGCAGG
>JBGPTG010000225.1:0-5998 GCA_041490545.1 Gammaproteobacteria bacterium | reverse complement strand
CGTGTCGTACATGCACAGCGCCTTGTACTCGGGGACGAAGACGTCCTTCGCGACCACGGTCATGCTGCCGGTCGAGCGCATGCCCATCACCTTCCAGTCGTCGATCACCTGGTACTGCGACTTGTGCAGCAGGCACATGCGGTGGTCGACGGCCTTGTCGCCTTCCTTCACCGTCACGGCGAGCATGTTCCAGTCGGCGACGTTGACGCAGCTGGAGAAATTCCATTTGCCGCCGATCACGAAGCCGCCGTCCGCCTTGCGGCCCTGCCCTTGCGGAAAGGCGATGCCCGAAGCGATGAGCGCGTCGGGGTCGGCTCCCCACACCTCGGCCTGGGCGCGCTCGTCGTAGAGGGCGAGCATCCAGTGATGAATCTGCAGGTTGGCGAAGTTCCAGGCGGTCGAGGCGCAGCCGCGCGCGATCTCCATGGGGAAATCGACGTAGGCGATGTAGTCGTACTCCATGCCGCCCCAGCGCCGCGGCTGCAGGGTGCGCAGCAGGCCGCTCGCGTGCAGGTCGGCGAGAGTCTCCGCGGGCAGGATGCGCGCGCCTTCCGCGGCCGCGGCCCGGGCGCGCAGTGCGGGCACCAGTTCGCGGGCGCGCTGCAGGGCCTCGGCGTAGGGAACGCCGGCGAAGCTGCTCGCGGCGTGGGGCTGGGGGGCGTTCATCAGGCCGCGACCTTCGCCCTCGCCGCCTTCTTCTTCGCGACTTTTCGCGCCGCGGCGCGCGGCATCTTCGAATAGTCCTCGCCGCCCCACTCGGGCGCCTTGGTGATGCCGAAGAAATTGAGCTCGATGGTGAGCCCGTCCGGATCCTTGATGAACAGCTGGTAGAGCTGCGATTCAGGAAAATTCCGCGGCCGGAAGGTGACCTTGAGTTCCTTCAGGTGCTTCACGAACTCGTCCGGCTCGGTGGCCAGAAACGCGATGTGGTCGATCACACCGGAGTTGCCTGTCGCAGCGTTCTTCGGGCTGCCGAGATAATAGAGTTCGGAGTTGGGCACGCCCGCCTGCGCCATGTGCACCTGGATCCTGCCGTTGATGCCCAGCCAGTAGCCCGGGAAAGGAAAGTCGGGGCGCGGCATCACTTCGAAGCCGAGCACCTTGCAGTAAAAATCCCTGGTGCGCTCGAGCTTGTTGGCGCGAATGAGATAGTGGTTGAGTTCGGTGACGGGCATGGTGGCCTCCCGGAGCGGTAGCTTCGAATGCGTTGCCGCGGGGCCGCGCGGCCCCTGGGCTTCACCGCGCCATTATGCCAAAGAACGAAGTACACTTCGCCGTCCAAGTGGGTACAAGGAGGAGACAACGGTGGGCAAGATGATCGAGCTTTCGGCCGGCGACGGCCACAAATTCGCCGCTTACCGCGCCGAGCCGGCGGGCAAGCCGCGCGGCGGGTTGATCGTGGTGCAGGAGATATTCGGGGTCAACAGCCACATCAGGAGCGTCGCCGACGGCTACGCCGTCGACGGCTACCTGGCGATCGCCCCGGCGTTTTTCGACCGCGTCGAGCGCGGCCTGGACATCGGCTACACCCCCGCCGACATCGAGCGCGGCCGCGCCTTCATCCCGAAGATGCAGTGGGACACGGTGCTCAAGGACGCCGCGGCGGCGAAGGAAAACATCAAGTCCGCGGGCAAGTTCGCGGTACTCGGCTACTGCTGGGGCGGCACCGTGGCGTGGATCTCGGCCTCGCGCCTGCCGGGCGCCTCCGCGTCGGTGTGCTACTACGGCGCCGGCATCGCCGGCCTCATCGGCGAGCAGCCGAAGTGCCCGGTGATGTTCCACTGGGGCGAGACCGACCACGCGATTCCGGTGGCCGACGCGAAGCGCGTCGCCGCGGCGCATTCCACGGCGCAGTCGTTCATCTACGCGGCGGGCCACGGCTTCAACTGCGATCAGCGCGGGTCCTACAATGCGGAGAGCGCCAAGACCGCGCGTACTCGGTCGCTCGAGTTCCTGAGGAAGCACATCGGGTGAGCGCGACCGGGTGAGTTCCGTCGCGCACCGCAACGCTCTTGAGGTGAGGCGCCTGGGCGAGGCGCTCGGCGCCGAAGCCGTCGGCGTCGACCTGCCGCAGTCGCTCTCGGACACGGCGTTCGCCGCGATCCGCTCGGCCTGGCTCGAGCACCTGGTGCTGGTCTTTCGCGGACAAGATCTTACCGACCCGCAGCTCCTCGACTTTAGCCGGCGCTTTGGCGATCTCGATCCGCCAGGACCGAATCCCTACGGTCAGCCGTTCCTGCCCGAGCACCCGGAGATGAACGTAATCTCCAACATCAGGCGCAACGGCGCGCCGATCGGCGGCCTGGGCGACGGCGAAGCGATCTGGCACGCCGACATGACCTACGTCGCCAACCCGCCGATGGCGGCGATCCTCTACGCGATCGAGGTACCCGCTGCGGGCGGCGACACGTACTGGGCGAATATGCACCTCGCCTACGAAACGCTGCCCGAGGATCTCAAGAGGCGCTGCGACGGCTTGAACGCAGCGCACGACGCCACCTACAACAGCGCCGGCGACCGCCGCAAGGGGTACGCCGACGTCAGCGATCCGCGCAAGGCACCGGGCGCGCGTCATCCGCTGGTGCGCAGGCATCCGGAGACCGGACGCAGGAGCCTGTTCCTCGGGCGCAGGCGCAACAGCTACGTGGTCGGCCTGGAACTCACCGAGAGCGAGGCCCTGCTCGATGCGCTCTGGGCGCACGCGACGCGCGCCGAGTTTACTTTCCGCCAGCAGTGGCGCGCGGGCGACGTGCTCGTCTGGGACAACCGCTGCACCCTGCACCGCCGCGACGCCTTCGATCCGAACGCGCGCCGCCTGATGCACCGCACGCAGATCCGCTCACCGACTACTTGAGCTTGCGCGGCCGCGGCAGCACGCCGGCGGCTTCTATCTCGCGCATCGATTCGCGCGTGAACTCGGCGCTGGGCGCGTCGCCGCCGATGACGAACATCAGGATCGAATACTTGTTCTTCGGTCCCCGGGTCACGTTCATGAAGCGGCGCGAAGCGCCCGGCGGAAACGAGATCAGGTCCAGCGGCTTCAGATCGACGTGCTCGATCCGGCCCTTTTCGTTTTCCCAGCTCGCCCTCCAGGTGCCGGTCATGGCGATGAAGGTCTCGTTGGTGTCGTGGTTGTGCAGCATCGGGCCCTTGCCGGGCAGCGCGCGGCAGTAGCCGAGGTTGAAGCCCTCGGAGATCTTGATCGCCGCGAGACGCGCCGCGATGTCGCCCACCGGCGATTGCTTGCCGTTTTTCTCGACCTTGGGCGGCTGGAAGCCGATGACGTTGTAGAGGATGCGCTCGCAGCCGGGCATCTTCGAATCCGGCAGCCCGCCGTCTGAGCCTTTCAGCTTCGAAAACCGCGCGACGCGCTTCATCATCGCCTTGCGCGAAATGCCGCGGCGCGGCAGTGTTTCCCGGTAGTCCATTCAGCCTCCTTCGATGTCGCTCGCTTGCTGCTTTCGCCCTCGCGGCATGCTGCATAATACGCGACCGAGGAGGGGAGATGAAGGCACCGCGCTTTGCCTACGCGCGCCCGGGCGATATCGCCGAGGCGCTCGCGCTGCTCGACAAGCACGGGGAAGAAGCGCGCGTCCTGGCCGGCGGGCAAAGTCTCGTGCCGATGCTGAATTTCCGCGTCGCCGCGCCCAGGGTCCTCGTCGATATCAACCGCATCGCCGGCCTCGCCGGCATCGAGGTTTCGAAGGACTGCGTCCGCATCGGCGCGATGACGCGCCACATGGAACTCGAGCGCTCGGCGGACGTCGCGCGCCACCTGCCGCTCCTGGCGCAGGCGATACCGCACATAGCGCACCCGGCGATCCGCAACCGCGGCACCTTCGGCGGCAGCTGCGCTCTCGCCGACCCCGCCGCGGAGCTGCCCGCGTGCGCGCTCGCGCTCGGCGCGACCTTCGTCGTCGCCGGAAAAACGGGGGAGCGTCGCATCGCGGCCGGGGATTTTTTCAAAGGTCTTTACGCTACCGCGCTGAAACCGGGTGAGCTGCTTGTCGCCGCCGAATTTCCCCTGCCCAAGCCCGGCTATGCCTGCGCGTTCGGCGAGCTGGCGCGACGGCACGGCGATTACGCCATGGTCGGGCTCGCCGCCCACGGTTCAACCCGAGGCGGGAAATTCCTGGACATGCGCGTCGTCTTCTTCGGCGTCGGCGACCGGCCGGTGCGCTCGGCGCAGTTCGAACGCGCGCTCGACGGGCAGCCCGTGGCGCGAAAGACGATCGACACCGCACTGGCGAAGATCGACGCCGGTCTCGACGCGCGCGCCGACCTGCACGCTTCCGCGGAGACCAAGCGCCACCTCGCGAAGGTGCTCGCCGGGCGCGTGCTCGGAACGATGGCGGGCGCCGCCGCATGAACGCTCCGGTGGAAACGGTCGAGGTCTCCCTCACCGTCAACGGCGAGCGCGTGAAGCGCAGCGTCCCGGCGCGGCTCAACCTTGCCGATTTCCTGAGAAACGAGATGGAGCTGACCGGCACCCACGTCGGCTGCGAGCACGGCGTGTGCGGCGCGTGCACCGTCCGCGTCGACGGCGAGATCGTGCGTTCATGCCTCATGTTCACCGCGCAGGCCGACGGCTGCACGGTGGACACGATCGAGGGGCTCTCCGACTCGCGCGAGATCGAGGAGCTGCAGAGCGCCTTTGTGCTGCACAACGCGCTGCAATGCGGCTTCTGCACACCGGGCATGCTGATGGCGGCGCAGGCGCTGCTGCGCGACGAATCCAACCCGACCCGCGAGCGCATCCGCGAATACCTCGCCGGCAATTATTGCCGCTGCACGGGCTATCAGGCGATCGTCGATGCCATAGAGGCGGTTGCAAAGGCGCGCGCGGGAAGGTCGAAATGAGCGACTTCGACGAAAAAGCGCAGACGCTCAACTTCGACGCGCCGAACAGCTACATCGGACGCTCGGTGACCCGGCCCGCCGCTCGGCGCCTGGCCCAGGGGCGCAGCCAGTACGTCGACGACATGGTGCTGCC
The DNA here is from genome assembly GCA_041490545.1 of Gammaproteobacteria bacterium. GTDB lineage: Bacteria > Pseudomonadota > Gammaproteobacteria > Burkholderiales > SG8-39 > VBDM01. The sequence continues at coordinate 1,005 of JBGPTG010000225.1, read as the reverse complement.
GCGCATGGTGCACGTCGCCTACGTGCGCTCGCCGCACGCGCACGCGAAGATCGTCGCGATCGAAACGAAAAAGGCCGCGGCGATGCCGGGGGTGGTGCGCATCGTCACCGGCGCCGAGATCGCGCTGGTGTGCAAACCCTACGTAGGCGTGCTCACTCACTTGCAGGGCATGCGCTCGCCGCCGCAGTATCCGCTCGCCATCGACGTGGCTCGCTGGCAGGGCGAGCCAATCGTGGCGGTGGTGGCAGCTTCGCGCGCCGAGGCCGAGGACGCGGTCGAGGCGGTCGAGGTGAGCTACGAGGAGCTGCCCGCCGCGCTCGATGCCGAGCGCGCGCTCGATCCCTCCGAGCCGAAGATCCACAAGGAGTTCGACAGCAACCTGTGCTTCCAGCGAACCGTGGACACGGGCGGCGTGGATACGGCGATGAAAAGCGCGCACCTCGTCGTCGAGGACACGCTTCACTTCGGCCGCCACACCGGGGTCACCCTGGAACCGCGGGCGATCCTCGCCGACTACAACCGCGCCGACGAATCGATGACGGTGCATCACTGCGGGCAGGCGCCGCACATGATGCAGGGGATCATCGCGAGTCGCCTGTCGCTCGACGAGCACCGCGTGCGCGTCATCGCGCGCGATGTAGGCGGCTCGTTCGGCATCAAGATCCACACCTACGGCGACGAGATCGCCGCCTGCGCGCTGTCGCTGATGCTGGGGCGGCCGGTGAAGTTCGCCGCCGACCGCTTCGAGTCCTTCGTCGCCGACATCCACGCGCGCGACCACCGCGTCAAGGCGAAGCTCGCGGTCGATCGCGAGGGCAACATGCTCGCCCTGGAGATCGACGACCTCACCGGCATCGGCCCGTACTCGATGTTCCCGAGATCGTCGGGCGTCGAGTGCAACCAGGTGCTCAACCTCACCGGCGGCCCGTACAGGCACAAGGAGTACCGCGCGAAGGGAACGGTGGTGTTCCAGAACAAGGCGATGATGTGCCAGTACCGCGCGGT
>JBGPTG010000224.1:0-6008 GCA_041490545.1 Gammaproteobacteria bacterium | reverse complement strand
TTCACAGCGTCCCGAAGCAATGCAGTTGCGCTACCTGCAGACCCTCACCAACATCGCCGGAGACAGGGCCACCAAGATCGTGTTCCCGGTGCCGATGGACCTCATCACGCCCCTGCTGGAGGCAATGAAGAAACCCAAGGCATGACCGAGCGGGTTTTCCATGGAGTTTTTCCGTACCTCGTTTCCCCCATCGATCCCGCGGGCGAGGTGAAAGAAGAGGTCCTGGCGCGCCTTTGCAACGACCTGATCGACGCTGGCGTGCATGGGCTGACGCCGCTCGGCTCGACGGGCGAGTTCGCCTATCTTTCCTCGGCGCAGAAGCGGCGCATCGTCGCGACCGTGGTGCGGGCGGCGAATGGCCGGGTTCCGGTCGTGGCGGGCGTGGCCTCGACGACGACCGCCGACGCGGTGACGCAGGCACGCGAGTTCGAGCGCCTCGGCTGCGACGGCATCCTCGCCATGCTGGAAGCGTATTTTCCGATCGCCGACGACGGCGTCTACGATTACTTCAAGGCGATCGCGGATGCGGTGTCGGTTCCGGTCGTGCTCTACACCAATCCGAACTTCCAGCGCTCCGACCTGAGCCTGCCCGTCATCGAGCGCCTGAGCCGCGTGCCGAACATCCGCTACATCAAGGACGCGTCCTTCAACACCGGCCGGTTGCTGTCGATCATCAACTGCGTCGAAGGCCGCATGCAAGTCTTCTCCGCGTCCGCGCACATCCCCGCGTGCGTGATGCTGATCGGCGGGGTCGGCTGGATGGCGGGGCCGGCGTGCGTCGCGCCGCGGCAGAGCGTCGCGCTCTACGAAGCCTGCCGCCGCAAGGACTGGGCGGAAGCCATGCGGTTGCAGGTGCCGCTGTGGGCGCTCAACCAGGCGTTCGCGAAATACAACCTCGCCGCGTGCATCAAGGGCGGGCTGGAGCTGCAGGGTTACCCGGTTGGCGCGCCGCTTCCACCGCAAGCGCCGCTGCCGTCGGAAGGCGTCGAGGAAGTCAGGCGTGCGCTCGCCGCGGTCGGGGCGATTTGAATAGTGGTCGGCAAGGAGAAGGCGATGACGAAAATCGTGCTGGCGCTGGCAATCGTGCTGGGATTTCCGATCGGAGACGCTCACGCCCAGCCGGGCGGATATCCGGCGCGGCCGGTGCGTCTGATCGTGCCTTTCCCGCCCGGCGGCAGCACCGATACGGTCTCGCGCGTCATCGGCCCGAAGCTCGCCGAGCGTCTCGCGCAGCCGGTGATCATCGACAACCGGCCGGGGGCAGGCGGCAGCCTCGGCGTGGAAGTTGCGGCGAAGGCCGCGCCTGACGGCTACACCGTCGTACTTGGCGCGGCCGGCGCGCTTACCATCAACGCGACGTTGTCGAAAAACCCGTCGTTCGATCCGATGCGCGATCTCGCTCCCATTACCCTGATCGGATCCAGTCCGTTCCTGCTGGTGGCCGATCCTGCGTTTCCGGCGGCGACCGCGCGTGAGATTGTTGCGCTGGCGAAGGAAAAACCCGGCGTGCTCACCTATGCTTCCGGGGGCAACGGCACCGCGATGCACCTGTCCGGCGAGCTGTTCAAGCTGATGAGCGGCACCGACATCGTTCATGTTCCCTACAAAGGCAGCGGCCCAGCAGTGGCCGCGGCCGCCGCCGGCCAGACGTCGATCGCGTTCGCCGACATTACTTCGGCCCTGTCATTGATGAGGGCCGGCAGGGTGAAGGCCGTCGGCGTGCTGAGCCGCGAGCGATCGGGTCTGGCGCCGGAAATTCCCACGCTCGCCGAGACCGGTCTTCCGGGTTACGAGTCGGTCGGCTGGTTCGGCCTTCTTGCGCCTGCCGGCACGCCGGGGAGCGTCGTCGCGCGGCTCAATCGCGACGCCGTGGCGGTGCTGAATCTGCCCGAGGTGCGCGAGCGCATGACGGCGCTTGCGCTCGAACCCTGGCCGAGCACGCCGCAGGAATTCGCGGCTTATATGAAGTCCGAGAACACGAAATGGGGCAGGGTCATCCGCGAGGCGGGCATCAGGGCGGAGTGAGCGGGCTCATGGCGCGAGGGATATCGATGCAACCGGAAATGAATCGCGGCGCCGAAGCGCGCTACGCAGCGGCGCTCTCCGAAGGGCGCTTTCTCATTCAGCGCTGCAACGACTGCACTGCGCATGTCTTCTACCCGCGCGAGTTGTGCCCGAACTGCCACGGCACATCGCTTGCGTGGGTGGAAGCGCGGGGTACCGGCAGCGTGTACTCGGTGACGACGGTAAGGCGCAAACCCGAGGCCGGCGGCGACTACAACGTTTCGTTGGTCGAACTCGACGAGGGCGTTCGCATGCTGAGCTGCGTCGAAGGCATTCCTCCGTCGGAGGTACGCATCGGCCTGCGCGTCGTGGCGCGGATCGCCGATCATGGCGGCAAGCGCGTCGTGTTCGAGCCGGCGGAGCGTGCGAAATGAATCTTCGCGATCTGCGCGGCAGCGTTGCCATCGTTGGCGCCGGCACGGCGGGCATCGGCGAAGCTCCCGGATACACCGACATCGAGCTGCTTGCGCTCGCGGCGAAGGCGGCGGTCGAGGATGCGGGGCTCGCGATGCGCGATATCGACGGGCTCGCCACCGCGAACTTGAACGCCGCGATGTGGCCGCTGAACGTCGTCGAATATCTGAAGCTGCGGCCGAAATTCGTCGAGGGCACCAACCTCGGCGGCTCGGCGTTCGTCGCGCACATGCTGCCCGCGATGCTCGCGCTGTCCGCGGGAGTGTGCGACGCGGTGCTGGTGTGCTACGGCAGCACCCAACGGACTTCCGGGCGCAGGGAAAAGCTCCAGGCGCGCACTCTGCTCGACCCGTTTCCCTTCGAGGCGCCCTACGAACCGTTCAATCCGCCCTCGTCCTACGCGCTCATCGCCGCACGCCACATGCACCAGTACGGCACCACGCGGCGCCAGCTTGCCGAGGTGGCGGTCGCCGCGCGGGGCTGGGCGCGGTTGAATCCCGAGGCGTTCGCGCGCGATCCGCTGACGATCGACGACGTGCTCGCCGCGCGCATGGTGTCCGATCCGCTGACGGTGCGCGATTGCTGCCTGGTGACCGACGGCGCGGCCGCGTTCGTCATGACGCGCTCCGATCGGGCGAAACACCTGGCGAAAGAACCGGTGCTTCTGCTCGGGACGGCGACCGCCGCGTGGCATCGGCAGATTTCCGGGATGGACGATCTCACCGTAACCCCCACGCTGGAATCCGGCGCAAGGGCGTTTTCGATGGCGGGGCTCGCGCCGCAGGACATCGACGTGGTGCAGCTCTACGACGCCTTTACAATCAACACGATCGTGTTTCTCGAAGACCTCGGTTTCTGCGCCAAGGGCGAGGGCGGGCGCTTCGTCGAGAACGGCGCCATCGCGCCCCGTGGCCGGCTGCCGGTCAACACCAACGGCGGCGGTCTGTCCTGCGTGCATCCGAACATGTATGGCGCGTTCGCCGTCGTCGAAGCGGTGCGCCAGTTACGCGGCGAATGCGGCGAGCGCCAGGTGAGAGGTGCCGTGACTGCGCTCGTCCACGGCAACGGCGGTGTGGCGGCGTCGAGCCAGTCCACTTCGGTGCTGGCGCTCGCCGAAGCGCTGTAGCGGGGCGAGATTCCGCCCGCGAAGAAGGCATGCGCAGCATGTTCCCGCCCGCTACGACAATTTATTACAACTCACCTTCTGGAATTGCCCTAAAAAGCACTTGCAGCGCTCGTGCATGAACGGCGCGGTGCGAGGGAAAAAGGAGGCGAGAGCCATGCAGAAGGGATTCATCATTTTGTCGACATTCATACTGGCCATCGCCGCAGCGGACGCTTCGGCACAAATGGGCGGCAGGCGCGGTGGTGCGCGCGGTGGCGGGGACGGCGCCGCCAAAGGCCAGGAGAGGCCGCTGCCCGGCATCGATCAGCTGGCGCTGATCATCGAGGAGTTGCGCGAGGACCTGAAGCTCACCGCGGACCAGCAGGCCGCGTGGGACACGTACGCCCGCAACGTGGAGGCGCTGGCGTCCGACGTTGCCCGCGAGCGCAGCAAGGCGCGGGAGGTGATTCGGATGAAAGTCCTGCAGCGGCTCGATCATGCAGTCGACGTCGCGCGCGATCGCCTGACGGCAGTGGAGGAAATCGCCGCCGCGGCGAAGAAGCTCTACGCAGGACTGACGCCGGAGCAGCAATCCAAGGCGGATCCGAGGCTCGCGACGGTCCTCGCGGCTGCGGCCGACTCGGGGCCCGCGAACGTTCCTCCGGGGGTAAGGCCGGGAGGGCAGAAAGGTCCGTAGTCGCGTTCGCGCTTCACGCTCTCGCGACGACCAGTACGGCATCGTCCAGGATGTGTCATTCGGCATGGAACACCTGCAGCAGGCGATCGAGGCCGCGCTCCGCGCCCAGATTCAGAGCTGAAACGCCAGCCACAGCACGATCCCTTCCGCCACGTCCTGTGCCAGACCGGGCGAGCGGGGGACGTAGCGGCGTGCGCCCTGCATCTGCCGCTCGATCCAGCCGGCGAAGCGCCGAACGTCCTCGCTATCGTAGAACGCCACCATGAGCTCGTAGTTGAGCAGCAAGCTGCGTCCGTCGAGATTGGCAGAACCCGCGAGCGCGATCGAATTGTCGATCACGACGGCTTTTGCGTGAATCATCTCGGGAAGAAGCCAGACCTTCGCGCCGGCGCCCGCGAGCTCCCGCAGAGCCCGCGGGCGGGCCAGATCCGCCAGGCGGTGATTCGATCTTGCCGGCATGATCAGATTCACTTCCACGTTGCGCCGCGCCGCGAGCGTCAAGCCCATGAGCAGGGAATTGCCGGGCACGAAATAAGGCGTAACGGCCAAGATACGCTCGCGTGCGTTGAAACAGGCCATCACGAGAAGCGCGTACAGGGTATCGTCGCACTGGTCGGGGCCCGATGGAATCAGCTGCGCCATGGCGCCCGAGGCCGCTTCCGGGGGCGCTTCCTGCTTGACGTTGGGTTCTCCCGTTGCAAAGCTCCAGTCGCGCTCGAAACACTCGAGCGCCCGGCCCGCCACGGCGCCGTGGAGATCGAATGACAGGTCTTTCCAGGGAGTCACGCCCGGCGCGCCTTCGAAGTATTGCGCCGTCAGATTGCGCCCGCCGCACCATAGCCATGAACCGTCGGCAATCACCATCTTGCGGTGATTGCGCAGATTGAGTCTCCCGCGGAAGGGCGAGTGCAGCGGCGGCGCGAAGGTCGCAATTCGCACGCCCGCGGCGGTGATGGTCTTGAGACTGCGACGAGGCTCGATCAGCCGCCCCACGCCGTCGATCAACAGCCGCACCTGCACGCCGGCGCGTGCCTTGCGAGCGAGCTTCTCGCAAAGCGCGTCCGCCATCGGATCCCGTCCGAGAATGAAGGTGCAGAGATCGAGCGTATGGACGGCCGCGTCTATCTGCTCCCAGAGCGCCCGCAGCGCCTCTCCGCCGTCTTCGTGGATCCGCAAGGACCGGTACGACGCGGCCGGCGCCAGGTCCATGGCGGCCGCAAGCCGCTGCGGCCATTTCTCCTCAGTGCCCGCGACGGTCGCGCGGGGCGCACCGTATTCCCTGCGCACGCGCTTGCGCGTTCCGAACAGAATGTAGAGCGGCAATCCCACATAAGGAAGCAGCACGAGCGTGACGACCCACGCGATCGCGGCCGAAGGATGGCGGCGCTGGTGCAGCGTATGCGACACCGCCACGTAGATCGCGAGCCCGATCATCACGATCAGACTGTGCAGCGAAATCAGGAATCGAAAACTCAGGTTCAGATCAGGCCACATCCGTGCCCTCGACGGGAAGTATTAACCATTCTCCATGACCATCCATGGCACCCTTGATTTCGCCTGCGCGAGGGCGTCTTCCGCCGTAGAGAAGACCTGATGCGAGTAACGATGGAGCGAAAACCAGCCGCTCATGTCCTCCGGGTCCCTGCGATATTCCTCGAAACCGAACGTGCCGTCGGCGCGCACGAAAATGTCGACACTATGATCGCCTGCGGAGTTTTCGAGAGACGT
>JBGPTG010000223.1:0-6087 GCA_041490545.1 Gammaproteobacteria bacterium | reverse complement strand
CTCGAGAAGATCATGGACGAATACGTCGGCGGCATCAGCACCAATTACATGACCAACGGCCAGCTGCTCGACCGCGGCCTGGAGTTGCTGACCATGCTGAAGGAAGACATGAGCAGCATGGGCGCCGAAGACCTTCACCAGCTTCAGCGCACTTGGGAACTGCACCACCGGCTCCTCGCCTCGGAATCCGTGACCCATCACACGCTGTTCCGCAAGGAAACGCGGTGGCCGGGGTATTACTACCGGGGCGATCATATGAAGCTGGACGACGAAAATTGGCATTGCTTCACCCTGTCCCGCTACGACCGGGAAAGCGGCAAATGGGCAATGGAGAAGGCGCCCGTCTACCACATCATCGACTGACGGGGATGAACCTCAGGCCCCTCATGCTGCGCGCCTGAGGCGGCGCGCCCCATAAGCAACGCCCCCGCGCGGCTTTGTCGCCGGGCGGGTTTATGCTTCAATGGCATTTCCTTATCTCATGCCGTTGGCGCACCCATGGCGGACCGACGCCTGCAAGTCTTTCACGCGGTCGCGAAGCACCTGTCCTTCACCAAGGCCGCCGAGGCGCTGTTCATGACGCAGCCCGCGGTCACGTTTCAGATCCGCCAGCTCGAAGAGCACTTCAATGCGCGCCTCTTCGACCGCGTGCACGGCCGCATCACGCTCACGCCCGCCGGGACCCTTGCGCTGGAATATGCCGAGCGCATCCTCGGGCTGTCCGCGGAGCTCGACACGCGCCTGAAGGAAATCAGCGGTGAGCTGGGCGGGCCGCTGTTCATCGGCGCGAGTACGACCATCGCGGAGTTCCTGCTGCCGCAGATCCTCGGCGAGTTCAAGGCGCGCTACCCGGCCGTGGTACCGCGGCTGTTCGTGGCCAACTCCGAGGCGGTGCAGGATCGCGTCGGCGCTCGCGCGCTCGACCTCGGATTCATTGAAGGCGACTCGCACCTGCCGTCGCTGGTGACCGACGTGTGCTGTGACGACGAGCTGCAGGTCGTGTGCGCCCCCTCGCACCCGCTGGCGAAGATGAAGATTGTGACGCCGAAGTCGCTCACGGAACACGCCTACGTCAGCCGGGAGCCGGGCTCCGGCACGCGCGAGGTGATCGACCATTACCTGCAGAATGCGGGCGTGCCGCCCGACACGCTGCAGGTCGTGATGGAGCTGGGCAGCCCCGAGGCGCTCAAAGGGCTGGTGGCCACCGGCTTGGGGTTCGCCATCATGTCGCGCGCTACCGTGGCCAAGGAAACGCGGCTCGGGCTGCTGGTGCAGATTGCGCTGTCACCGCGCCTCAACCGCCACCTGTCGGTGGTCTATCCGAAGGAAAGGTTCCACTCGCGGCTGGTGAGCGGCTTCGTGCAGTTCGCCAAGGAACGTCTCGCCGCCGTGCAGGACGCGGACGCCGTGCACCCCGCGGCCTAGCCGCCGTCCTCCAGCCGTGCTCTCGGCGGACGACGCGCGTCAGGCCTTCAGAAACGCGTGGCTGATCAATGTCAGCACCACCAGCAGAGCGATGCCGATGCCCAGGCTCCAGCCGATCAGTTGCTTCTCGACCGGAAGAAGCGGCTCGTATTCCATTTTCCGAATTTCTTCGCCAATTTTAGGCTGTTCCATTTATCGCGCTCCTGTCGTTATCAGCCGGCCGCCAGCGGCGGCTTCACCCCGGCGTAGAAGATCCAGGAAATGACCAGCCCCACCCAGATGATGAAGCCGAAGAGGCATACCACGTAGACCGCAGCAAGTTTGCCGATGCCTTCCTCCCAGAGCTTCTTGAAATTGCTCATCACACCGATGGTGAAAAACGTCATGACGAAGAAGATGCCGCGGAAGGTGTTGGCTTCCCCCATCGCCGCTTTGACCTTGCCCGTGATCTCGGGCGTCGCTGCCAAGGCGAGGAACAGAATCAGCAGGAACGTCACGACATAGCCGATGACGAATTTGGGGAAGCGCTCCCAGATCTCCCCAGCCCGGGCCCGGTCGCCTTCGCGTTTCTCGATGCGGGTGGTCCAGATGTAGGCCAGGACAAACGCCCACACGCCGATGAAGATATCGATGAAGACCTTGACCGTGGCCGCTGTTCCCAGAATCCAGCCCTTCGCGTAATTGATGCCCTCGGCCGAGTTTTTCGCCAGGATCAGGGATTCCGTGATCGCGCCGCTCGCTACTGCCGCGCCATCGGTCTTGACCGAGAGCGCCATCCACGCTCCGGCAACCATTGGCTCATGAGAAAGATATGCCTGCGCGAGGAACGGCAGGAACAGCAGCTCGACGACCGCGAAGATCACCACCAGCGAGGACACCATGATCGCAACCACCGGCCGGGCGCGGATCGCGGCCCCGGTGGCGATCGCGGCGGACACCCCGCAGATCGAGATGCCGGACGCGAGCGGTGCCGCCCATTCGCGGCTGAACTTGAACCATACCCTCGCCACGTAATACACAACGGACCAGAAGATCAGATAGGCGACGATAATGGCCGCCAGGCCGAGAAACATGAGCGACGTCGCAAGGCTGAGCTTTTCCGCGGCCGTGACTCCGAGAAATCCGCCGAGAAGAACGATGGCCGTCTTGACGTACAGTTCGGGCCGGATCGCCTCCTTCATCCATTCGGCAAACCCGGGCATGAAATTGCCGATGAACAGGCCTGCGAGCAGGGCCACGACGAAGCCGCCTTCTGCGGTGAGCTTGAGCGACCAGCTGACGCCGAATTTCTGCATGTCGGCGGGCGTGTTTACGGCGAAATTGGCCCAGCTGCCGATGATCCAGCTGCAGTAAGCCAGCCAGAAGACCGCGGTGAATCCGAGCGCGAAGCGCGTGACGTTGGCTTTGAGCGCCGCGGCACCGGCTGTCATGACGACGAGCAGCACCACGTAGGTGGCGAGCAGGGCGCCAGCTCCGCCAAGGCCCGAGTAGGTCTTGGACGCGGTGCCGAGGGCTTTCGAAACATCGGTCCACACGCCGGTGGTGACGACCCACCCCAGGCTATCCACGCCGCCGAGCAGCCCTAACGCAAGTACGAAGATAAGCAATCCGATCCAGACGGACAGCCAGTCTTCACTGATGCCCCGAGCTTGATCCATATCGTCCTCCTCCTATCGATTAGGTACGTGTGCAATACCAAAAATCTGGTTCGATTCCTCCTACCATGCCGTGCCGCCTTGCCTGCTCGAAGGCTCGCTTGGCCGCGACACAAACAAGCAGTCCTTACGAACCCGTTTGACCCTATTGCGCCCGACCAGCCAAGATCCAGCCGCCGCTTCGACCCCTGCCATTGCCCATCCTTGCGCTTAGTGTCAAGAATACCACTCAACCTGGGGCACCTGTCCAATGCTCTACGGCTCTACGGCGTGACCGGGAATCATGGACGGGGAAAACGGCCTGGGTTCCTTGAACTCGTTGCTCATCACGTCCGATAATACGTTCAATGGATCACCTTGAGCCAAAGCAGGCGCAGGAGTTCCTGCAGAAAAACCCCGACTCGCTGTTCATCGACTGCCGCAGCGAGATGGAGTACCTGTTCGTCGGTCACCCTGCCGGTGCCCTGCACGTGGCATGGAACGACGGGCCCGACTGGGAGGTCAATCCGCACTTCGTCGGGCAGGTGAAGAAGCTCGCCGGCACGAACCACGCTGTGCGCCCCGTCGTGCTCATCTGCCGCAGTGGCAACCGCTCTCAGGAGGCGGGCGAGGCGCTCGAGCAGCACGGCTTCGCGCGCGTGTATAACATCGTGAACGGTTTCGAGGGCCCGCTGAACGCAAGGCACCAGCGCGGCGTGGTCGCGGGCTGGCGTCACGACGGGCTTCCCTGGGAGCAGTGCTGAGCCGACGGTGCTGCGTGTGCCGCATATGCGCCCCGGCGGCGAGGATGCGCCTCTCCTTCGCCTCTCTCTAGCGCGCGGAACGGCCCGCCGGCTGAACGTCGACTTTCTGCTCCAGCGCCGCATAGTACGCGCGCAGGACTTCGAGCACCTCGGGCCGCGAGAACTCGGGCGGCACCGGGCTGCCCTCGGAGAGCCACTGGCGCAGTTGCGTGCCGGACACTTGCAGGCGGTCCGTGTCGGCGTGCGCACAGGTGCGCCCGGAGGCCATGCCGCCGCAGCGGTAACACCAGAAGGTCACGTCCATCTTCAGCGGATGCGTTTCGAGCGCATCGCGCGGGATCTCGTGAAAGATGCGGTGTGCGTCGAACGGCCCGTAGTAGCTGCCGACGCCGGCGTGGTCGCGTCCCACGATCAGGTGCGAGCAGCCGTAGTTCTGCCGGAAGAGCGCGTGCAGGAGCGCCTCGCGCGGGCCGGCATAGCGCATGTCGAGCGGATAGCCCGCCTGCACCACGGTCGCGGGACGGAAATACTTCTCGATCAGCACCGCGATCGCGTGCGTGCGCACCTCTGCCGGGATGTCGCCCGGTTTGAGGGCCCCGAGCAGCGAGTGCACCAGCACGCCGTCGCAGGTCTCGATCGCCACCTTGGCGAGGTATTCGTGCGAGCGGTGCATCGGATTCCTGGTCTGGAACGCGGCGACGCGCGACCAGCCCAGGCGCTCGAACTCGGCGCGCGTCTCCGCCGGCGTCATGAATAGCGCGCCGTATTTCGCCTTGAAGCCGCCGTCGGAGAGCACCTTCACCGGTCCGGCGAGGTTCACTTCTGCCTGTGCCATCACCATTTTGACGCCGGGGTGCCCAAGGTCCGTGGTGCGGAACACGCTCGCGCACTCGTGCGCCTTGTTGATCGCGTACTTTTCGGTGACCCTCATTGTGGCGAGAATCTCGCCGTTGTCCGGATCCACGAGCGCGATATCGGCGCCCGTTCTGAATGTCGCCGCAGTGTCCTTGTCGGTGGACAGGGTGATCGGGATCGGCCAGAACAGGCCGCTTGCCATGCGGTAGCCGTCGCACACGCCTTCCCAGTCGGCGCGCGTCATGAAGCCCTCGAGCGGCGTGAAGCCCCCGATGCCGAGCATGATCAGGTCGCCTTTTTCGCGCGAGGTCACGCGCACCATGGGCAGCATCGCGGCGCGCCGCCTTTCGGCGGCGAGTTCCTCGCCCTGAAGCAGCAGCGGCGTCAGCTCGCCGCCGCCATGCGGGTTGACCAACGGCATGATGTTAACTTCTCGGTGATGCGGTGGAATCCCCCAGCGACCGGATTCGCTAGCCCGTCGCTGCCCTGTCACGGCCGGCACAAAAACGCAGCATACTCATTCAAGCGCAAGATTTCTTGATGCAAAGCAAACATCGACCGGTTAAGCGCTGGCATGATGGAAAAGGTTCTGCCGGAGCCGCCGTTCGGCAGGCCCAGATCCTGTACGACCGAGGCCGCATATTACAGAAGAGTCTAATATAAGACTAAACTAATATAGAAGGAATCCACGGATCGCATCCGCCGCAGCGTCGCCATGAAGCAGAAAAGCCTAGCTCCGATGTTCGTCGGCCACGAGATCTATCGGCAGGCCGCCTATGGCAGCAATCACCCGCTTGCGATCCCGCGCGTCGAGTCGGTGACGGACATGTGCCGGGCGCTCGGCTGGCTCGGGCGGGATGAGTTCTGCGAGAGTCCGCGGGCGAGCGAAGATCAGCTCACGCGATTCCACGCGCCCGAGTATGTCGCCGCGTTTCGCCGCGCAAGCGAGACCGGCAAAGTCGACGCCGAAACCAGGCGGCGCTTCGCGATCGGCACGATGGAGAACCCGCTCTTCGCCGGCGTGTTCGAGCGCGCATCGACCGCCGTCGGCGGGTCGATCCGCGCAGCGGACCGTGCACGCGAGGGCCGCATCGCCTTTCACCCCGCGGGCGGGACTCACCATGGACGCCCGGACCGGGCGAGCGGTTTCTGCTTTTTCAACGATCCGGCACTCGCGATCCTCACCCTGCTCGACGGCGGGATGGAGAGGGTGCTGTACGTGGATCTGGATGCGCATCACGGCGACGCGGTGCAGGACGCTTTCGAAAACAACACGCGCGTTTGGACGATCTCGCTGCACGAGCGCGACCGCTGGCCGCATACCGGCGGCAACTCCGACACGGGCCGGGGGGGCAGGGCATGCAATCTTCCCGTGCCGGCGCGCTTCAACGACACCGAGTTCAGACTGT
>JBGPTG010000222.1:0-6091 GCA_041490545.1 Gammaproteobacteria bacterium | reverse complement strand
GAATTCAACTACGAGGGCTACCAGCCCGCGGTGTATTACTTCGCCAACGCCATGGACAAGTCCTATCCTTCGGCTTACGAGGTGCGGCGTTCGGAGTTCGACAACATATTGCTTCGAAACAGCGCAGCCAAGGGCACCGATGTGCGCGAGGGGGTGAAAGTCACGGAGGTTGAATTCCGGCCGGGCTCCACGTCGATCGTGCACGCCGTGGATGAAAACGGCCAGGCGCAACGCTGGGAGACGCGCTTCGTGGTGGACGCTTCCGGCCGCGAGACCTTCCTCGCCAATCGCTTCAAGATAAAGAGCCGCAACCCGGTGCACAACAGTTCGGCCATTTTTGGCCACTTCAAGGGCGCGGTGCGGCGCTCCGGCCGCGACGAGGGCAACATCAGCGTCTATTGGTTCGATCACGGCTGGTACTGGATGATTCCGCTGCGCGACGGCGCCATGAGCGTCGGGGCCGTGTGCTGGTCGTACTACATGAAGACGCGCAAGGTCAGCGTGGACCAGTTCCTGCTCGACACCATTGCGCTGTGCCCGATGATGGCCGAGCGGCTTAAGGACGCGAAGCTGATGGCACCCGCGCTCGCGACGGGCAATTTCTCGTACCGGGCCGAGCGCATGACCGGCGACGGCTATCTGATGGTCGGCGATGCGTATGCGTTCATCGACCCGGTGTTCTCGAGCGGCGTCTTCCTCGCCATGAACAGCGGCGAACTGGGCGCGGAAGTCGTGGACGAGGCCTTGCGCAACGGCGATGTCTCGGCGCGCAGCCTGCGGCGCTACGAAAAGACCATCCAGCACGGGCTCAAGACATTCTCCTGGTTCATCTACCGCATCACCACGCCCGCGTTGCGCAACATGTTCATGTCGCCGAACCCTTCGTTCCGGCTGGAAGAGGCGATCCTGTCGCTGCTTGCGGCGGACATTTTCGGCAAGACACCGATCCGGGGTCCCCTCCTGGTTTTCAAGTTCATCTACTACGTCTCTGCGATCGTCAACTGGCGCGAAAACCTGGCCGCCTGGAGGAAACGCAGGCGCGCGTGGCAAACGAAGCTCGATTTTGTCTGGAAGAGCGGCAACTGAGAGGAGCGCGGTGGTTCGGTTCGCAGCTCGATCTTTTCGCCGGGTCTGCGCGGGCAGGGACCGAAGCACCGTGCAGGTCCGGCGAATAGCGGGTCAGGTGTCGCGTTGATACAGCCTCGGGTTGCGCGGCGGGTGCTCGCAGGGCTGCTGCTTCTTTCCTATCTCGTCCTGACCCACGCCGCAGTTCTTACCGGGACGGCCCTTTTCGCCCGGGCCGCCTGGCTGTGCCTCACTGGGCTGGTCGTTCTGGCCATTCCCGGAAAGTGGGGATTCGGGGCGGGCGCGACGCTCGCCGGCGCGCTGCTCGTCGCCGACGCGGAAACGCTGTTGAAATTCCCTCCGATTGTCCTCGATCTGGCTGTGGCTGCGTGGTTCGGCATGTCACTTGCACCCGGCGAGGAGCCCGTCATCAGCTGGTTTGCACGTGTCGTGCGGGGCGTCGAGCTTCCCCCGGATCTCGCGCGTTACACGAGAAATTCCACGATCATATGGACAGTGTTTCTTGCGGGGATGGCCAGCGTGGCGGCGGCGCTCGCGCTGCTGGCGCCGCCGCAGGTGTGGTCCCTGTTCGCAAACGGCATAAGCTATCTCCTCTTGGGGGCGCTGTTTGTCGGCGAGTACGTCTACCGGCGCTTGCGCTACCGCCATCACGAGCACCCGCACTTCGCCGAAGTCATTCGCACCATCATCCGCGCGGGAGGCCTGACGCCGCGTCGCAGCGCACGCAAATGAACGCGCCCGCGAAAGCGCCCTGGCTCAAGGCGCCGGAACGCGGCAGCCTCACCGCGACGCGGTTCATGAAGTGGCTCGCGCTTCGCTGCGGCCGGCGCGTTGCGCGCCTGGTGCTGTATCCCATCTGCGCGTACTTCCTGCTGTTCTCGCCGCGCACGCGAAGCGCATCGCGCGAATATCTCGGCTGCGCCCTGGGCCGGCCGGCGCACCTCGCCGACCTGTGGCGCCACACCTACACTTTTGCGGCGACGGTCCTCGACCGCGTGTATTTCCTCGACGGGCAGTTCGATCGCTTCGACATCGAAAAGCAGGGACTCGACGTGCTGCGCCGCACGCTCGCAGGCGGGCGGGGATGCCTGCTGATCGGGGCTCACCTGGGAAGCTTCGAATTGCTGCGCACCCTCGCGGCAGGCGACGAAATGACCGTCAGCGCGGTCATGTACGAGGACAACGCCGCCAACATCACCGGTGTCCTCAAGACACTCAATCCGGAGATTCGCTCGCGTATCCTCGTGCCTGGCGAAGTGGACACCGTGCTTCGGATCAGCGAACGCCTCGCCCACGGTGAGATCGTTGCGGTACTGGGCGATCGCTCGGCGGGTTCCGACAAGACCGTCGTTTGCCGCTTCTTCGGGCGCGATGCCGCCTTCCCCCAGGGACCGCTGCTGCTCGCGCAAAGCCTGCGCGTGCCGGCAATGCTGTTCGTCGGCCTGTACGAGGGCGGTGCGCGCTACACTGTGCGCTTCGAGCCGCTGTGCGAAGCGTACACGGGCGACCGCACCTTGCGTGCCGCGTGGGTCCGCGAGTCCGCGCAACGCTATGCGGACCGGCTCGAGCGCCTCTGCAGGCTTGCGCCTTACAACTGGTTCAATTTCTATGACTTCTGGTGCAAGTCCCCGGACTAGGATGGTGCAGGCCGCGCCCCTGCTTCTCCTCGTTGGCGCGCTGCAGGCGGCCGACGCGCCGGCCTGGGACTTCGCCCAGTTGATGGCCGAGCTTTCGCAGGTGCAGACGAGCAGCGCGCGATATTCGGAAGTGAGGCACATCGCGGTACTGCAGAAGCCGCTTGCGCTCTCGGGTGCCCTGCACTATGTGCGCCCGTCGCAGATCGAGAAGCATCAGATCCTGCCGTTCCGCGAGGTCATACGCGTGAACGGGCAGCAGCTCACCGTGGAGCGGGACGGGAAGACGCGCAGCATCACGCTTGACGGCGCGCCGCTCATCGCGGCGCTCGTCGAAAGCCTGCGCGCGACCCTCGCCGGGGACGGGGCCGAGCTCGAACGGCTCTACGCGGTTGACGTGGAAGGCGCGAGGCAGCGCTGGACGCTCAAGCTCACTCCAAGAGAGGTCGAGGTCGCCGGAATCGTGAGAAGCATCAGTATCGGCGGCTCGGGATCGCGGATAAGCCGCATCGAAATACTCGAGCCAGGCGGGGACAGCTCGGTCATGACCATCGAAGAAGCTTCGTGAAATCCTATCCGCGTACGGCGCTCCTCGCCTGGCTCGTGCTCGTCGGAGCGAGCGCCTGGTGGATGGCCCGGCATGCCGCCTTCAGCAACGACCTGACTGCGTTCCTGCCAAGCTCCAGCGGCCGCGCGGAGCAGCTGCTGGTCGAACAGCTTCGCGCCGGGGTGGCGTCGCGCACTTTGCTCATCGGCATCGAGGGCGACGATCCTGCGGAACTCGCCCGCCTGAGCCGGGAGCTTGCGCGCGCGCTTGCGGCGGATCGCCGGTTTGACTACCTCACGAACGGAGCCGCGGAATTCACTCAGGCTGCGCGCGAGCTTGGGCTCAAGCATCGCTACCTGCTCAGCCCCGCGGTGGGTGCCGGGCGGTTCAGCGAGGAGTCGCTGCGCCGCGCGCTGAGCGAGGGCCTCGAGCAGCTCTCCTCGCTCGCGGGAATAGCAACCAAGGCGACGCTCGCGCGCGATCCGACCGGCGAACTGTGGAGAATCGCCGAGGCCGCGGGGGAGGGCGCACCGGCCTCGCGGAACGGCGCGTGGTTTTCGGCCGACGGCAGGCGTGCCCTTCTGCTCGCGCAGACCGCGTCTTCCGGAATGGATGCGGTGCGCCAGCAGGACTCGCTCGACGCGGTCGCGGGCGCGTTTGCGCGCATCAATGCGGGACCCGGCTATGGCCTTCTGATCAGCGGACCGGGTGTGTTTGCCGCGCGCACACGCGCGGCAATCGAGCACGACTCCCGCTGGCTGACGGGCGTGGCCGGCGCACTGGTCCTTCTCATACTGCTTCTCGTATACCGCTCGCTCGGAACCGTGGCGCTCTCCACGCTGCCCGTGATGACCGGCCTGCTCGTGGGGGTCGCGACGGTGAGCGTCCTGTTCGGCTCGGTGCACGGAATCACGCTCGCCTTCGGCGCGACCCTGATCGGCGAAGCCGTGGATTACCCCTCCTACGTTTTCACGCAGCGCAAGCCCGGCGAATCCATGCTCGACATCCTGGGCCGCGTCTGGCCGACGTTGCGTCTTGCCGTGCTCACCACCGTGTTCGGTTCGCTGGCGTTGCTGCTATCGAGTCTGCAGGGCCTTTCGCAGCTCGGCGTCCTGTCGATGGTCGGCGTCCTTGCGGCGGGGCTCGTCACGCGCTGGGTCTTGCCCGCACTCGCGCCTGGCAAGGGAGTGCCGCCGCGCGCGCTCCCCTTCAGCCTGGTTCGCGTCGGGCTGGCGATGCGGCGCACGGCCTGGCTCGTGTGGGTGCTGCTTGCCGTGGCGCTGACGGTCATCGTGTTTCGCCATGAACGAATCTGGGACGACGATCTCGGGCACTTGAGTCCGCTCCCCGAGTCGGTGCGGGTGCTCGATGCCCGGTTGCGCGCCGATCTGCGAGCGCCGGACATGGGTTATCTCCTGATCTCGACCGCCGCGAGCCGGCAGGCGGTGCTTGCGCAGAGCGAACGCGTGGCGCTCGCCCTCCAGGAGGGGGTGCGCGAAGGCATCCTCGAGGGTTTCGACCTGGCGGCCCGCTATCTGCCGAGCGAAAAGACGCAGGAGAGCCGCCGAGCCGCGCTGCCCGAGACCGGAGAGCTGCGCCGATCGCTCGCCAAGGCGCTGCAGGGATTGCCGTATCGCCCCGATGCCTTTGCGCCGTTCCTTCAGGACGTGGAGACGGCGCGGCGCGGGCCGCTGCTCGCATTCGAAGACCTGCGCGGCTCCGGTCTCGACCTCAAGGTGCAGTCCCTGCTCGCCTCGCGCGAAGGCGAGTGGAATGCGCTCATTCCCCTGCGCGGCGTGCAGGACGCGGCGCGGCTGCGCTCACTCGCCGAACGCTTGCCCGCCGACACGCACGTGATTTTCCTCGACATCAAGGCCGAATCGGACCGGCTGATCGGCGGCTACCGCGCCCAGGCGCTTGCGCTCGCGGGTCTGGGTGCGCTGGCGATTGCGCTGCTGCTCTGGGTCGGGCTTCGCAATCTGCGCAAGGCGCTGCGGGTCATGCTGCCCGTATACGCCGCCATTGCGATGACGGCTGCGACTCTCGTCGTCTTCGGCACGGGGCTGTCGCTGTTCCATCTGGTGTCGCTCCTGCTCGTGCTCGGGGTCGGACTCAACTACGCGCTGTTTTTCAACCAGGTGCAGCCCGAAACCGATAGTGAGCAAGGCACCTCGCTTGCCTTGTCGGTGTGTTTTCTCACCACATTCGCCGCGTTCGGGTGCCTTGCGACGTCGCGGATTCCCGTGCTGTCGGCCATCGGACTCACGGTGACCGTGGGGTGCGCGCTGTCGCTTCTGTTTTCGATGATGCTCGGCGGCGCGGCGGTCCGCGCGCGCTGAGGCCATTTCGGGAAATCCGGGCGGTTTGCTATACTCGCTCGGCTCCGACGCCACCCGGGGTCTGCGGCATTCATAAACCCCATGCGTACTCACTACTGCGGAAAAATCAGCGCTGCACTGCTCGGGCAGTCCGTGACGCTGTGCGGCTGGGCGCACCGCCGGCGCGACCACGGCGGGGTGATCTTCATCGACCTGCGCGACCGCGAGGGCCTGGCGCAGATCGTGAGCGATCCCGATCGCAAGGAGACGTTCGCGATCGCCGAGAAGATCCGCGGCGAATACGTGCTCAAGGTCACCGGGGGTGCGCAAGCGGCCCGAGGGCACCGTCAACCCGAACCTCGCCAGCGGCGAGGTCGAAGTACTCGCGCACGCGATCGAGATCCTCAACACCTCTCACCCCTCCGTTCCAGCTCGACGAGGAGAATCTCTCGGAGAACGTGCGTCTGCAGCACCGCGTGATCGACCTGCGCCGCAGTAGCATGCAG
>JBGPTG010000221.1:0-6105 GCA_041490545.1 Gammaproteobacteria bacterium | reverse complement strand
GTCCGCCTGCTCCGCGTTCAGTGCAGTATCGCGCAGCAGATCGTTCATACCGATAATGGCGTTCAGAGGCGTGCGCATTTCGTGGCTGACGGTGGAGACGAATTTGCGTTTTGCCCGGTTGGCTGCCTCCGCACGGTGCACCGAATCGAAAAGGCGCGTCACGAGCCTGCCGGCGTAAAGCGAGAGCACGATCATTCCAGCGAGCAGCCCGACACCGAGTATGCGGTTCTGTGTCCAGTAGTCGTTGGTCGTAATGACCAACGCGAAACCGGCAACGCTCAGCGCGAGACAGTTATACAGATACGGCTTGCCGTAGCGAAAGCCGTTACCGAAGGTCGTCCACAGGTAGAGAGTGTAGAGCTGTGTGCCATACTCGCCCAGATAGCACATGAAGGCGGTGGTGCCGCCGATGTCGAGGAACGATGCAGCGATCCGGCGCACCGGCGAGGCCGCGGGGAAGAAGTAAATCCAGCCGAACACCGCTGCACACAGCGCGACGAAGCAAAGCATCGAGGCGAACAACAACAGGTTCGCTTCGTCACCGCCGAAAGCGCGCGGCAGCAGGTACAGAAATAACACCGCTATGACCAGCAGCCGGACGATTGCCTGCTCGTGCTCCGAGTCCGGGCGCGCCGCAAGACGGGTCCGGAAGCGTGCGAAGACGGATAACATGAAGGAGAAACCCTAGCGCGGCCTGCCGACTACTGCACCGCCTGATCGGCAAAACGCTCGCCGATGGCGAGCACCTCGTCGCGGCTGCGCGCGAGAATTTCGACCAGTCGCGGGTCGAAGTGGCAGCCGGACTGCTGTTCCAGGTAGCCGAGGGCATCCTTCACCGGCCAGGCGGGCTTGTAGGGCCGTACCGACGTCAGCGCGTCGTAGACATCGGCCACCGCGACGATGCGCGCTTCCAGCGGAATGTGCTCGCCCTTCAGGCCGGTCGGGTACCCGGTCCCATCAAACTTCTCGTGATGCCCCAGGGCGATCACGGCGGCCATCTGGAGATACCCGGAGGAACTGTCCTTCAGCATGTCGTATCCGATGTGCGCGTGCGATTGCATCACCAGCTGGTCCTCGCCGCTCAACTTTCCCGGATTCTGCAGAATCCGGTCGGGTATGCCGATCTTGCCGATGTCGTGCATGGGCGCTGCAAGCTCCACCGCCTCCTGTTCGGCCGCGGACAACCCTATCCCCTTGGCGACGAGCGCCGAATACTTGGCCATGCGTACCAGATGCATGCCGGTAACCTTGTCGCGCTGCTCTGCCGCCTTGGCGAGCCTGAAGAGCGTATCGACTTCGCGGCGCCGAATCTCGCGCGTGGCCTCATCGATCTTCTGCTCGAGAATCCGCGTGCGGTTCTTCTTGAGAATTTCGTGTCGCCGCAGGCTGAGCAGGTTGCGGCAGCGGGCACCGCATTCCAGCCGGTCGATCGGTCGAATCAGGAAATCCGTCGCCCCCGCCTCCAGTGCCCTATAGCGGACTTCGCGGTCGTTCACCACGGTGATACAGATGATCGGCACGTCCTCGTAGCCGAATATGCGGCGCAGCCTCCGGATCGTCTCGATACCGTCCATGTTCGGCATCTTGTAATCCGTGAGCACCATATCGACCGGGTGCTTGCGGGCGTACTCGATCGCCTCCACAGGGTCGGAGAAGGTTGCGACTTCCAGGCTGGGATCAAGGCTTCTCATGATCTCGCTCAGGACGATGCGCCCAGTGGATTGGTCATCGATCACGATGACCTTGAGCGGCGCAAGCTTGGCCTCGCTGGAATCGTGTACCAGCGTAAGCGGTCTTGACGTACTGGATTTCATCGCTTTCCCCCCAGCTCGGAATGGGCGCAGCCAGCCTCGGCCTCCCCTAGTCCAAGGCCTTGATTTGTGCACACTATAGTATTTGCCCGGAAATTGCGAGGGGACTAGTTCCCGCATCCGGGAGCGGGCTGCGCCCTAGGCCGCGTGCTGCTCCGGGAGCGCGAAAGCAGTCTCCATTTCGCGGCGCAGCCGCACGGCGTCACTCGCCGGGTCGTGGGCGACATTCGACCAAAGCACCGGCTGACCGGCCCGCACGGGCTCGAGCAGCGCCACCTGGTGCGCGAGCCCGAGGGGCAATCCGCCCATGCGCAGCGAATCCGCCGCAGGCATGAGCCTGCCCACCACGGTGTATCCACCCTCTCCGTCCAGGACTTCACCCGCCTTGAGGTCGCGTTTGGCGACGGCAACCGCGTCTGCCCGGAAAGCGTCGGCACAGCCGGTCGCCTCCTTTCTCAGCCCCACGGAAGCAACGGAAATCCCGACTTCCAGCCCGATCAGGTGCCAGCGCTTGTACATGCATGCATAGCGCCCGGTAGGGTCGGTCCGGACACCGTATTCGACGAAGCAACGCCGCAGGTACTCGGTATCGCCCTCGAACACCACCCACACGCCGAAGCGTATGTCGTACGGGATCGCCTCACCGTCGCGCTGCAGCGACGACACCACTTCGACCTGCCCCGCATGATGGAGGCATCCGCCCTCGGCCTTCGGCCGCATGAGCGTCGGCAGGTCGTCGATCGAGGCCGGGGGATAGGCGAGGCCATCGGGAGCGGGGGTGAGTCCGGTGGCGTTGCACACCGCCGTGCATTCGATCGCGGGCTTCGATCCATCCAGAAAGGAATTGAACATTTTCGGGTTCAGCCCTCCCAGGCGCGCCTGCTCTGGCGTCAGTCCGTAGTATCCCCATACGGTTTCCGGCGTCGACTGCGCGTAGTGCGGCAGCCACTTGTGACCCCGGCCGGCGGCCACGACCCGAAATCCGGCGGTCCGCGCCCAGTCGACGAGATCGCAGATGATCGCGGGCTGATCGCCATAGGCAAGACTGTAGACGACTCCAGCCTCGCGCGCCTTCCTGGCGAGCAGGGGTCCGCACAACGCGTCGGCTTCCACCGTGACCATCACCACGTGTTTGCCGTTGCGAAAAGCCGCCAAAGCATGCCTCACCGCAGCAGCCGGGCTTCCAGTCGCCTCGATGACGATGTCGATCCCGGGGTGAGCCAGCAACGCCTCCCAGTCCTGCGATACGTGCGTGCGTCGCTCGCGGAGGGCACGGTCGAGGGAAGCAGCGGCATGGCTTTCCGCCGTCCAGCCCACCCGCCCGAGGTTGGACCGGACATTGTCGGGCGAGAGATCCGCGATCCCCGCCACGTGCACGCCCGGTGTCTTGGGCGCCTGGGCGAGATACATCGAGGCGAACTTGCCCGCGCCGATCACCCCGATACGCAGCGGCCTGCCCTGCGCCTCGCGCTCCCGCAGCTTTGCGTGCAGATTCATCCCGACGCGAAACCTACTTCGGAGGCGCGCCAGAAGGCGCGCCCGCCGGGGCCACGACCTGAAAAAATATCTCGTCCTGCTTGATCATGCCGAGCTCGTAACGCGCGCGCTCCTCGAGAGCGTCCAGTCCCTGCTTCAGGTCGCGCACTTCGGCGTCGAGCGCGTTGTTGCGCTGGCGCAGCCGCGCGTTCGTTTCCTTCTGCTCCTGCAGCTGCCGATCGACGGCCCACACGCGGAGCCATCCGCCCTTGCCGAACCACAGTGGGTACTGCAGAAGGACAATGGACGCCGCGAGGCCGATTACGAGCGCTTTCATCGCAGTTGGTAGAACGCCTCCCGGCCGGGATAGCCGACGCCATCACCGAGATCCTCCTCGATGCGCAGCAACTGGTTGTATTTCGCGACCCGATCGGATCGCGAAAGTGAACCCGTCTTGATCTGCAGGGCGTTGGTGCCCACGGCGATGTCTGCGATGGTGGTGTCTTCGGTTTCGCCTGAGCGGTGGGAAATCACGGCGGTGTAGCCGGCGCGCTTCGCCATCTCGATCGCCGCGAAAGTCTCGGTCAGCGTGCCGATCTGATTGACCTTGATGAGGACCGAGTTGGCGATGCCGAGCTCAATCCCCTCGCGCAGTATCTTCGTATTGGTGACGAAAATATCGTCCCCGACCAGTTGCACCTTGCTGCCCAGCCGCTGCGTCAGCGCTCGCCACCCGTCCCAGTCGGATTCGGCCATGCCGTCCTCGATACTGAGGATCGGATACTTCCCGGCCCACGCGGCGAGGCAGTCGATGAATTCCGCCGAACCCAGCCTGTGTTTCTTGTTATCGAGTACGTACCTGCCATCTTCGTAGAACTCGGAACTGGCGCAGTCGAGGGCGAGCGCCACGCCCGTGCCCGGGTGATAGCCGGCCCGCTCGATGGCTTCGAGCACGAGTTGCAGCGCCGCCTCGTTGTTGGGCAGATTGGGAGCGAAGCCGCCCTCGTCACCAACGGTCGTTGGCATGCCTTTTTCTTCGAGCAGGTCCTTCAGCGCATGGAAGACCTCGGCGCCGCAGCGCAGCGCCTCCCGGAAGGTCGAAGCACCGACCGGTACGATCATGAACTCCTGAATGTCCAAGCTGTTGTTGGCGTGCGCCCCCCCATTGATGACGTTCATCATGGGCACCGGCATCTGCATTCCCCCGGAACCACCGAAGTAGCGGTACAAGGGCAGTCCGGATTCCTCCGCGGCAGCTTTCGCGACCGCCATCGACACCGCCAGGATCGCGTTTGCCCCGAGGCGCGATTTGTTCTCGGTCCCGTCGAGATCGATCAGCGTGCGGTCGATGAAGCCCTGCTCCTGCGCGTCGAGCCCCATGATCGCCTCGGAGATTTCGGTATTGACGTGCTCGACGGCCTTGAGAACGCCCTTGCCTGCGTAGCGGGTCTTGTCCTTGTCGCGCAGCTCCAGGGCCTCGCGCTTGCCGGTGGACGCTCCCGAAGGCACGGCCGCACGACCCATCACGCCCGACTCGATCAGCACATCCGCTTCCACCGTGGGGTTGCCGCGGGAGTCCAGGATTTCTCTTGCAACCACGTCGACGATTGAACTCATGCTCTGCCCTTCTTCTTCTGCGTTTTCAGTCTCTGCTCCGCAAACCCGCGGTTCTTCACCAATGCATCGAGATCCCGGAGTGTCTGCATCAGTTCCTTCATTCTATCGAGCGGCCAGGCATTCGGCCCGTCGGAGAGGGCCTTGTCCGGATCCGGATGCGTCTCCATGAAGATTCCGGCGACCCCGCTCGCCACCGCGGCACGGGCCAGCACGGGCACAAACTCGCGCTGTCCTCCGGAAGAAGTCCCCTGCCCGCCCGGGAGCTGTACCGAATGGGTGGCGTCGAACACCACGGGACAACCGGTCTCGCGCATGATCGCCAGGGAGCGCATGTCGGAGACCAGATTGTTGTAGCCGAACGAGGCACCGCGCTCGCACACCATGATGCTGTCCTTGTACCCAGACGCAAGAGCGGCTTCGCGCGCCTTGTCGACCACGTTCTTCATTTCGCCGGGGGACAGGAACTGGCCCTTCTTGATATTGACCGGCTTGCCTGTTGCCGCGACGGCCTGGATGAAATCGGTCTGGCGGCAGAGAAACGCCGGCGTCTGCAGCACATCGACCGTCGCCGCAACTTCGGCAACGTCTTCCTTGTCGTGGACGTCGGTCAGCACCGGCACGCCGACCTTTTTTCTCACCTCGGCGAGAATCTCCAACCCCCTGTCCATGCCGAGTCCACGATACGATTTGCCCGAGCTGCGGTTGGCCTTGTCGTAGGACGACTTGTAGATGAATGGAATTCCGAGTGAAGCAGCAATTTCCTTCAGGGATTCCGCGGTATCGATCGCCATCTGGCGCGACTCGACGACGCACGGACCGGCGATGAGGAACAGCGGTTTGTCCAGGCCAACCTCAAAACCGCAGAGTCGCATCGCTATGCGGCGATCGCGGTTTTGGTCTTGCCAGCCTGATACTGCAGCGCCGCTTTGACGAACGCGGTAAAGAGCGGGTGCCCCGTGCGCGGAGTCGATGCGAACTCCGGGTGGAACTGGCAGCCGACGAACCACGGATGGGCAGGCAGCTCGACCATTTCGCACAGCTGCTCGCGCTGCGTGAGGCTTGACACGCGCAAACCCTTGTCCTTGAGGCGCTGGATGTACTGGTTGTTGACCTCGTAGCGATGACGGTGGCGCTCGTTGATGGAGTCAGCGCCGTAGATGGCGCGCGCCAGACTGCCTGGTTCGAGCGCCGCCGGTTGCGC
>JBGPTG010000220.1:0-6163 GCA_041490545.1 Gammaproteobacteria bacterium | reverse complement strand
GATCATCGTCGACCGCATGAAGCGCGAATTCAGCGTCGAAGCGAACGTCGGCGCCCCGCAGGTGGCCTACCGCGAGGCGATGAAGAAGTCGGTCGAGCAGGAAGGCAAGTTCATCCGCCAGTCGGGCGGTCGCGGCCAGTACGGCCACGTGTGGCTGAAGCTCGATCCTCAGCCGCCGGGGACGGGCTATGAATTCGTCGATGCCATCAAGGGCGGCAGGGTTCCGCGGGAATTCATTCCGGCAGTGAGGAAGGGCGTCGAGGAAGCGCTGCCGGAGGGAGTGCTGGCGGGCTATCCGGTGGTCGACGTCAAGGTGACGCTGTTCGACGGCTCCTACCACGAAGTCGACTCGAACGAAAATGCTTTCAAGATGGCGGCGATCTTCGCCTTTAAGGACGGCATGCGCAAGGCGAACCCGACGCTGCTCGAGCCGATCATGGCGGTCGAGGTGGAGACGGCCGAGGATAGGATGGGCGACGTCATGGGCGACCTGTCGGCGCGCCGCGGCACGATCCAGGGCATGGAGGATCTGGGCGGCGGCAAGGCGATCCGGGCCGACGTGCCGCTCGCCGAAATGTTCGGCTACTCGACCCAGTTGCGCTCGCTCACGCAGGGCCGCGCCACGTACACCATGGAATTCAAGCATTACGCCGAGGCTCCGAAGAGCATCGCCGAAGGAATTATCAATCGCGACAACCCGGACAAGACTCCTCCGGGCAAAAAGTAGCAGAGAAGGAACTCATCCATGTCGAAGAGCAAATTTGAGCGTACCAAGCCGCACGTGAACGTTGGGACGATTGGTCACGTGGACCACGGCAAGACGACGCTGACGGCGGCGATGACGCACGTGCTGGCGAAGAAGTACGGTGGGGAGGCGAAGAACTACGACCAGATCGATGCGGCGCCGGAGGAGAAGGCGCGCGGGATCACGATCAACACCGCGCACGTGGAGTACGTGACCGAGAAGCGGCACTACGCGCACGTGGACTGTCCTGGGCACGCCGACTACATCAAGAACATGATCACGGGGGCCGCGCAGATGGATGGGGCGATTCTGGTGGTCAGTGCCGCCGACGGGCCGATGCCGCAGACGCGCGAACATATTCTTCTGGCGCGCCAGGTGGGGGTGCCCTACATCGTCGTGTACATGAACAAGGCCGACATGGTGGACGACAAGGAGCTCCTGGAGCTGGTGGAAGTTGAGGTCAGGGAGCTGCTCTCGAAGTACGAGTTTCCCGGGGACAAGACCCCGATCATCATCGGCAGTGCCCTGAAAGCCCTGGAAGGGGAGGATTCCGACCTGGGGGTGAAGTCGATCTACAAGCTCGCCGAGGCGCTGGACAGCTACATTCCGATGCCCAAGCGCGCGATCGACGGGCCGTTCCTGATGCCGGTGGAGGACGTGTTCTCGATCTCCGGGCGCGGCACGGTGGTGACAGGGCGCGTGGAGCGCGGGATCGTGAAGGTGGGCGAGGAGCTGGAGATCGTGGGGCTCAAAGCCACCCTGAAGACCGTGTGCACGGGGGTGGAGATGTTCAGGAAGCTCCTGGACGAGGGGCAGGCGGGGGACAACATCGGGGTGCTCCTGAGGGGCACCAAGAGGGAAGAGGTCGAGCGCGGGCAGGTGCTGGCCAAACCGGGTTCGATCAACCCGCACACCAAGTTCGAGTGCGAGGTGTATGTGCTATCGAAGGAAGAAGGCGGGCGGCACACGCCGTTCTTCCCGGGGTATCGGCCGCAGTTTTACTTCAGGACCACCGATGTGACCGGCAGCTGCGAGCTGCCCGCGGGCACCGAGATGGTGATGCCCGGGGACAACATCAAGATGGTGGTGACCCTGATTGCGCCCATCGCGATGGAGCAGGGCCTGAGGTTTGCCATCCGCGAGGGCGGCAAAACCGTCGGCGCCGGCGTCGTCGCGAAAGTGATCGAATAATATGGCCGTCCAAAGCCAGAAAATCCGCATCAGGCTGAAGGCGTTCGACTACCGCCTCATCGACCAGTCGGCGCTCGAGATCGTCGACACGGCCAAGCGCACGGGCGCGGTCGTCAAGGGGCCGGTGCCCCTGCCGACACGCATCGAGCGTTTCGACGTGCTGCGCAGCCCGCACGCCGACAAGACTTCGCGCGACCAGCTCGAGATCAGGACGCACCTGCGCCTGATGGACATCATCGATCCCACCGACAAGACGGTGGATGCGCTGATGAAGCTCGATCTGCCCGCCGGGGTGGACGTGGAAATCAAGCTGTAAGAAATACTGAAAGCGCCGGGCAATTGAATCCGGCCCCTGAGCAAAGGGCAAGAACATGACATTAGGACTGGTCGGCCGCAAGGTTGGCATGACCCGGGTTTTCACCGACGACGGCGATTCGCTGCCGGTGACGGTGCTCGACGTGTCGGACAACCGCGTGACGCAGATCAAGACGCCCGCAACGGACGGTTATACTGCCGTGCAGGTGACTTTCGGCAAGCGCCGCGCATCCCGCGTGAACAAGGCCGCGGCCGGGCATTTCGCCAAGGCGGCCGTCGAGGCAGGCCGCGTGCTGCGCGAATTCCGCGCCACCGAGAAGGACCTGGAGGCGCTCAAGGTCGGTGCCAAGATCGGTGTCGACTTGTTCAAGGTCGGTCAGAAGGTCGACGTGTCCGGGACATCGCAGGGCAAGGGCTTCGCGGGTGTGATCAAGCGCCACCATTTCTCGTCCAACCGCGCGAGCCACGGCAATTCGAAGTCGCACAATGCGCCTGGCTCGACCGGAATGGCGCAGGATCCGGGCCGCGTGTTTCCCGGCAAGCGCATGGCGGGGCATCTCGGCGCGGTGCGGCGCACCGTGCAGAATCTCGAGATCGTGCGCATCGACACGGAACGCCAGCTGCTCCTCGTCAAGGGCTCCATTCCGGGCAGCCGCGGTCTCGACATCATAGTGCGCCCCACCTCCAGGGCTACGCGCGCCGGAGGGCCTTCAGGCAAGCCCGCCGCAACGGCGAAACCGGCTGCCGCGGCCAGACCTGCGGCTGCGCCCAAGGTCGCGCCGAAAGCTGCACCGAAAGCTGCACCGGCTCCTGCTGCCAAGGGAGGTGCGTGAGATGGAACTCAAGCTCTTCAACGATCAGGGCAAGAGCGCCGCGACCTTCGCCGCATCCGACGCGCTGTTCGCGCGCGGCTACAATGAGTCGCTGGTCCACCAGATGGTCATTGCCTACCAGGCGAACGGCCGGTTGGGCACGCGCGCGCAAAAGGGCCGCAGCGACGTTCGCCACTCGCACAAGAAGCCGTGGAAACAGAAGGGCACCGGCCGTGCCCGCGCCGGCGACGTCGCGAGCCCGCTGTGGCGCGGGGGTGGCAAGATTTTCCCCAATTCACCCGACGAGAATTTCTCCCAGAAGCTGAATCGCAAGATGTACCGTGCCGGCATGTGCTCCATCCTGTCGCAGCTTGCGCGCGAAGACCGGCTGAAGGTCGTGGAGAGCTTCAGTGTCGAGGCGCCCAAGACCAAGCTGCTCGCGCAGAAGATCAGCAAAATGGGGCTGCAATCCGCTCTGGTGATCACCGACAGCGTCGACGAGAACCTGATGCTGTCTGCGCGCAATCTGCCCAACGTGCGGGTACTCGATGTCAGCCACGCCGACCCGGTGTCCCTGATCCAGTTCGAGCAGGTGATCCTGACCCGGAAGGCCGTCGCCAAATTCGAGGAGCTGCTCAAGTGAACGCGACGGCGAACAAGGAGCGGCTGCTGCAGGTACTGCTCGCGCCGCGGGTCTCCGAGAAAAGCACCTTTGTCGGCGAGAAAAACAATCAGTACGTATTTCGCGTTCTCGCCGATGCGACCAAGCCCGAGATCCTGGCGGCGGTCGAGCTGATGTTCAAGATCAAGGTGAAATCCGTCCAGACCACGAACGTCAAGGGCAAGGAAAGGCGCTTCGGCCGCTTCTCGGGCCGCCGCGGCGGCTGGAAGAAGGCCTACGTATCGCTCATGCCGGGCGCCGACGGCAAGAAGCAGGAAATCACCTTTCAGGCTCCGGAGTAGGCCATGGCTCTCGTCAAAGTCAAACCCACTTCGCCAGGGCGCCGACAATTCGTCAAGGTGGTCAACCCGGACCTGCACAAGGGCGGTCCGTACGCCCCGCTGGTCGAGAAGCAGACGAAAAAAGCCGGCCGCAACGTCAACGGACACGTCACGGTGCGCCACCAGGGCGGCGGCCACAAGCAGCGTTATCGCATCGTCGATTTCCGCCGCGACAAGGACGGTATCGTCGCCAAGGTCGAACGCCTGGAATACGACCCCAATCGCAGCGCCAACCTCGCGCTGCTGTGCTACGCGGATGGCGAGCGCCGCTACATCATCGCGCCCAGGGGCATCGCTGCGGGAGCCCAGCTCCAGTCGGGCTCCGAAGCGCCGATCAAGCCCGGCAACGCGCTGCCCCTGAGAAACATTCCGGTGGGCACGACCGTCCACTGCATAGAGATGCAGCCGGGTCGCGGCGCGCAGCTTGCGCGGGCCGCAGGCACCTCGGTGCAGCTCCTCGCGCGTGAAGGCAGCTATGCCCAGGTGCGGCTGCGCTCCGGGGAGATTCGCAAGATACACGTGGATTGCCGCGCGACCATCGGCGAGGTCGGCAACGAGGAACACAGCCTCGAGTCGATCGGCAAAGCCGGCCGAGTGCGCTGGCGCGGCGTCAGGCCGACCGTGAGAGGCGTCGCGATGAACCCGATCGACCACCCGCACGGTGGCGGTGAAGGCAAGACCGCCGCAGGGCGGGACCCGGTCAGCCCCTGGGGAACGCTCACCAAGGGCTACAAGACCCGCAAGAACAAACGCACCCGGGGAATGATCATCCAGTTCCGACACAAGAGACGAGACAAGGGATAGGCCATGGGACGCTCCGTCAAGAAGGGTCCTTTCGTGGACCATCACCTGATAAAGAAGATCGACACGGCAAAGGCCTCCAGCGACAAGCGGCCGATCCGGACGTGGTCGCGGCGTTCGACGATCCTGCCGGACTTCGTGGGGCTCACCATTGCCGTGCATAACGGCAAGCAGCACGTTCCCGTCTATATCTCGGAGAACATGGTGGGCCACAAGCTCGGCGAGTTTGCGCTGACGCGGATGTTCAAGAGCCACGGCATGGCGGACAAGAGAGTCATCGAGGCCGCCGCGGCGGCCAGATCCGGCGGGGGCGGAACGCCGGGCGCGTCCGCGGCGCCTGCGGCGCCGGCCGGCGGCGACAAGAAGTAGGAGCCGAGAATGGAAACCCGAGCAATACTTTACGGCGTGCGGCTCTCGGCCCAGAAGGGCCGGCTGGTCGCGGATCAGATCCGGGGCCTGTCCGTGGAAAAGGCGCTCAGCCTGCTTGCGTTCAGTCCCAAGAAAGCCGCCGTCATCATCAAGAAGGTCCTGGAATCGGCGATCGCCAATGCGGAGCACAACGACGGCGCCGACGTGGATGAGTTGAAGGTGAAGCGGATCTTCGTGGAACGGGGCGTCCCGCTGAAGCGTTTCCACGCGCGCGCCAAAGGCCGGGGAAACCGGGTTACGAAACACGCCTGCCACATCTTCGTCACCGTGGGCGACGAGGAAAAGAAGAAATCGCCGGTGAAGGCGAAGACGCCGGTCAAGGCGAAGAAATAGGGACGTATTCATGGGACAAAAAATCCATCCGATCGGGTTCAGGCTCAGCGTCAACAAGAACTGGACGTCGCGTTGGTACGCCAACTCCAAGAACTTCGCCACGATGCTGAACGAAGACCTGAAGGTCCGCGCCTACCTGAAGGGGCGGCTTGCGCACGCTTCGGTAGGCAAGGTGGTCATCGAACGGCCGGCCAAGGATGCGCGAATCACCATCCACAGTGCCCGGCCGGGTGTCGTCATCGGCAAGAAGGGCGAGGACATCGAGATGCTGAAGGCCGATCTGCGCAAACTGCTCGGCGTGCAGATGGTGCACGTCAACATCGAGGAGATACGCAAGCCGGAAATCGACGCCCAGTTGATCGCCGACTCGATCGCGCAACAGCTCGAGAAGCGCATCATGTTCCGCCGCGCCATGAAGCGCGCCATGCAAAATGCCATGCGGTTGGGCGCTCAAGGGATAAAGATCATGAGTGCGGGCCGCCTCAACGGAATCGAGATAGCCCGCACCGAGTGGTATCGCGAGGGACGGGTTCCG
>JBGPTG010000219.1:0-6167 GCA_041490545.1 Gammaproteobacteria bacterium | reverse complement strand
GCGTCGGTATAGCAGCTGCGGCAGGCCTCGGCATCGATGCCCGGAACGCGCTTGAGATACGTCAGCGGCGGCATGTTCATGATCGACATGCACGGCACCCTGGACTTGGCGACCGCGGCAAGCAGCTCGCGCACGCCGGGCGAACGGTACTGCGGTTCCTGCATGGCGAGCGCCACCAGGTCGTAGTCGGAAGGATTGACGTCAGCGGTGCCGCCCGCGGATATCTTGCCCGGCAGCTTCTTCGAGTTGATCTCGACCAGCCCGTCGCGCCCCTTCACCGGCATGCGCACGATGGCACCTTCCTTGTTGATCAGCTCGGCTTCGGCCGGCAGGCAGATGAGATGCGTCGAGTGCCCGGCGAGCGCCAGCTTGGTTCCGAGAAGCGAACCGTACGACGCGCCCATGATCAAAATCTTGTACTTGGTGCTCATGAAACCTCCTTTTCACCAGCGACAAACGGCGCCAAACCTGCGATTTCGCATTGTGAAATCCGCACAGCGCTTCGGAAAGGCGTGATGGTAGTCAATTCGTCGCCGCGGGGCAATCATGACGGGGGCATTGACGCGGTTTCGCGTTGTTGCAGTAGCTTGGGCAGAGCGATCGGGCGGCGCGCGAGTACTTTGGTCGAAGGAGATTCTTACTGTTTGTTACACTGAGGGAAACTAGCTTCCACTACAGTTCTGCTTATCGCTTCAACACCGAACGGAATCCATTTGGGTCGCTTGACGCTTCGCGCTCTCGCCATTGCATTGCTTGTCGTGCCGGCGGCCTGCCATCGGCAGGCGGATCCGCCTGCCGACGCGCCGGGCGGCGTGGCGGTCGCGCCTGGAGACGGCGTGGCGGTCGTTTCCTGGAATCAGCTTCCGGACCTGACCTACTGGATATTCTTCCGGGCCGGCAGCTCCGTCGTCCCGGCCGTGCCTGGCGTGCCGCTCATCCGCAGCGCGCAGTCGCCGCGCGTCGTCGCCAGTATCAATGGAGCACCGCTGGTCAACGGAACCCAGTACGCGTTCGTGATGAACGCTACTAACCAGGACAGTCCGGCGGGGCCGGCCTCGGCAGTGTTCCTCGCCACGCCGCGGCTCGCAGGCGCAAGCGGGAGTTGGACACCGGGCACGCCGCTCGGCGTACCACTCCAGCATCTCAACGCTGTGGCTTTCGGCGGCACGCGGCTGGTGGCGGTCGGCGATGCCGGCGCGCTGTTCGCGGGCGACTACAACTACACCAGCGTGAATCCGCCTGGCGTGACGGCCTGGACCCTGCCCACCCTGGTCCCGGCGGGGTTCACCAACCTGAGTGCAGTGATGTTCACCGGGGCCGTATTCGTGGCCCTCGCCAAGGACGGTTCCGTCTCGACGAGCAGTGATGGTCTTAGCTGGACCTCCACCCCCGCCATCCCGAGCGGCGCTGCCGTCATGAGCGGCCTCGCCCTGGGATTCTTGCCTGGCGTGTCGGTGTTCGTCGCCGTGGGAAGCAGCGGCGGCATTTTCACGAGTACCGATGGCGGCACCACGTGGACGCAGGTCGTGTCGAACACACCGAACAACCTCAACGGCGTGTCGTTCGTGGGCGGGATCTTCATCGTGACCGGAGCGAACGGGACGTTGCTGACGAGTCCGGATGGCATCACCTGGACCACGCAGACCTCCAACACCCCGAACGCCCTGCGCGGCGCTGCGTTCGGACTGGTCGCGGGCCAAGGCCTCTACGTCGCCGTCGGCGATGCCGGCACCATCGTCACGAGCAGCGATAGCGGCACCACCTGGAGCGCAGTCGCTCCGCCCCTCGCACAGAACCTGCGCAACGTCGTGTTCGGGTCCCGCTTCGTCGCGGTCGGGCAGGGCGGTGCGGTCGCCTACAGCGACGACGGGCTGAACTGGAGCCCGGCGTCGGCGGGTTCGGCCGATCTCAACGCCGTCATCTTCACGCCGGCGATGTACGTCGCGGTGGGTGCGTCCGGCGCGAACGCGGTGTCGAGGTGAGGTTCATGAAAATGCAAAATTTGCAGCGCGGCCTGGGCTCATTCGGTCTTCTGGTGGTGATCGCCATTGCCGCGGCAGTCGCCTACTACGCCTACAAGGGTATCTCCGGAAGCGGCGAAGCCCCCAGCTGCAAGGGCTCGTTCAACGCGTGCATGACCTCGTGCCGTCGCACCACGACCGAGGCGCCGGCTGCGCAGGCCTGCCAGGAAGCCTGCCAGCGCGACTCGGACGCGTGCGAGCGGCAGCGCAACTGACTCGCGCCGCGGTCGTCGCCGAGGGTGCGCGTTATTCAGTCGGCCGCATCTTGAATCGCCCGAAACTTCCCGGGACTTCGGTGACCTGAACGTCGGCGACGCGCGCACCGCGCGGCCCGCAGCGCGCCCAGGCGAGGACGGCCTCCACCGCTTCGGGTGCGCCGTCCACCACCGCCTCGACCGTTCCGTCGCGGCGGTTCCGCACCCAGCCGGTGACGCCGAGTCGCCCGGCTTCCTCCATCATCGAGTAGCGGAATCCCACGCCCTGGACGCGTCCGGAAATTTTCAACTGCTTCGCCATCGGAGGATTTTCCAATCTTGGACGGTTCGCGTAAAGTGATCGGCCTTGAACTCAAGCGAACAGGAGCCCGCCGTGAAATCTTCCCTGAAACTGCCTGCAATCCTGATGCTGTCGCTCGCCACCGCGCTCGCGTGGGCGCAGGATAAAGTCGTCTACCACTTCGACAGCGGCTACGAGCAGGGCACCAACGGGATCCGCAACATGAACAATCACCTAGAAGCCGACCCGAAGGCGAAGATCGTCGCGGTGACGCACGCTGCCGGGGTCGATTTCCTGATGGAAGGCGCCAAGGACGCGCTCGGACCCTTCGATGCGCGCGTCCAGGACCTGATGGGGAAGGGAGTGAAATTCCAGGTGTGCGAGATCACGCTGCGCAGCCGCAAGCTGAAGAAGGAGCAGTTCATCCTCGGCGTGGAGTTCGTGCCTTCCGGGGTGGTGCAGATCACGCACCTGCAGCAAAAAGAAGGCTACGCTTACCTTAAGCCCTAGGAAAATACCTTGAGTGCTTCCGGGCTGCGCAGCGTGAAGATGGTAGCCGCGCAGATCGCGACCAGCGGAAGGACGAACAGCATGACTCCGGCGACAGCGCCCAGCCAGTTTACAGGCGGCGCGCCCGGCTCGGACTTCCTCAGCGCGTGCAGGCGGCTTGCGGCCGAGAGCAGCAGCAGCACGATCAGCGCCCAGCAGAACAGCTCGATCAGGTAGCGTCCCCAGGCCTGCAGGCGGATCACCCCGATCCCGCCGGCCAGCCCCAGCACCCAGATCGCGCCCAGCACCAGGTCGTTCCAGAAGCTGTAGCCCAGATAGCGCCGCGACAGGTCGCCGGCGTTGAACAGCGTGGCGACGAGCACGACCGACAGGAGCAGGGCGCCGGCCGAAGTCAGCGCGAAAAACCAGCCGATGAAGGCGATCGAGAGCTCCATCTACGCTAGCGCCGTTTTCCAGGAGCGATCGCGGTGAGGATGCCCCGCATGATCGCGAGCGGTTCGGGCGGACAGCCGGGGACGGCGACGTCCACCGGGATCACGTTCGACACGCGCCCGCAGCTCGCGTAGCTCTCGCCGAACACACCGCCGGTGCAGCCGCAGTCGCCGATCGCCACGACCAGCTTGGGATCGGGAGTAGCGTCGTAGGTGCGCTTGAGCGCGACTTCCATGTGGCGCGACACCGGCCCGGTCACGAGCAACAGGTCGGCATGGCGCGGGCTGGCGACGAACTTGATGCCGAGCCGCTCGAGGTTGTAGTAGGGGCTGTTCATCGCATGGATCTCGAGCTCGCAGCCGTTGCACGATCCGGCGTCGACGTGGCGGATGGCGAGCGAGCGGCCGAAGTGCTTGAGGATGACCTCGCCCAGCTTTTGCTCCACCTCGCGCAGCGCCGCGTCCGGGAGCGGCGCGGGCTCGGTGACGATGCCGGTCTTTGCGATCTGTTTGAGGAGTTGATACATCAGAGGTCCACTCCGCTGTAACTCAGATTGAACGACTTGTTGATGAGCGGGAAGTCCGGAACGATATTGCCGTGCACCGCGTGCTCGAGGAGCGGCCAATTCTGCCAGGAAGGATCGTGCGGATGCAGGCGATGGATGCGGTTTGCGTCCGCGGTCTCGATCGCGATCAACACGTCGCCGCGCCAGCCCTCGACCCAGCCGATGCCGCGACCGCCCGCCGCGCCTGCCGCGACCGAGGCGCGGATTTCCCCCGGCGGCAGCTGGTTCGCGAGCGCCTGCACCAAGCGCATCGACTCGAACAACTCCTCGAAGCGCACCGAGACGCGCGCGGCGACGTCGCCGCGCGTGTGCGTTGCCATGCGCGGCTCGACCTGCTGGTACGGCGGGATCGGATAGTCGACTCGGAGATCGTGCCAGACGCCGCTCGCGCGTCCTGCGAGTCCGCCGAGCCCCATTTGCTCGGCCAGTTCCGGCAACACCTGCCCGGTCATGATGAACCGGTCCTGGGTGCCTGCGTGCTCATCGTAGATCGACTTCAGCGTTGCGGCTTCGCCCCGGATTGTTTCCAGCCGCTCGAGCAGCAGTCCAGTTTCGCCGCGCCCGAGGTCCCGGGTCACGCCGCCGGGGACGACGATGTCCATCAGGTAGCGGTGGCCGAACAATTGCGCGTTGAGCCGCAGCAGGTCTTCCTTCAGCCGCCAGAACTGGAAAAAACCGAACGTGAGCCCGACGTCGCTGCCGAGGTAGCCGAGATCGCCCAAGTGGTTGGCGATGCGCTCGAGTTCGAGCATGATCCCGCGCAGGCCGAGCGCGCGGCCGGGCGGCTCGGTGCCGCTGGCGCCCTCGACGGCCATGGCATAGGCCCAGGCGTAGGCGACGGTGGAATCACCGGACACACGCCCGGCGAGTTTGGCGCCCTCGGCCAGGGTCATGGTCTCGAAAAGCTTCTCTATCCCTTTGTGCGTGTAGCACAGGCGCTCTTCCAGGCGCAGGATTTTCTCGCCGACGATGGAGAAGCGGAAATGCCCCGGTTCGATGGTGCCCGCGTGCACCGGGCCTACCGGTATTTCGTGCACGCCTTCGCCTTCGACCTTGACGAACGCATAGCGGTCGTCCGACGCGGGGAGGCTCGTGCCGATGTCGAATTCCTTGCGCAGCGGAAACACGCCGCCGGGCCAGGCGCGGTGGCGCACCCACTTGCGGTGATCCGGGCTGTTCTGGGCGTGGATGCCGAGAAGGTCGTAGGTGGCGCGCTGCATTCGGTTCGCGCACGGATAGATATCGGCGATGCTGGGATAACGCGGGTGCTCGCGCGCAAGCGGCAGCGTCAGCCACAACAGGCCGGAGCGAAGCGCAAGCGCGAGGTGCAGCGCATAAGCGCCGCCGCGCGTGGTTTCGTCGCTGCCCCAAAGGGCGACTAGGCGCGCTTTTTGCGTTTTCGCTTTCTCCACCACTGCGCGCAGGGTTCCGGCCTCGATCGTTGAGCGGAACGCGGGCATGGCGCTCGCGATGGGTTCGGTTCGGATCGGAAGTTCGGTCATCGCTTTTTTCCCAGTGCGCCCATTGCACCCATTGTCCCTATTGCGTGCTCAGCCGATGAAAGCGGCCGCCTGCCGGTACCATTCGACCAGGTAGGGCGGGATGTATACACCCAGCATCAGCACGATGGCGAGGTGCACGAATACCGGCACCAGCGCCGGCGGATGAGGCAGCCGGCGCAGGTTGGTCTCGCCGAACACCATCGGCTGGACTTTGCCGAAAATCGCGGCAAACGCGACTCCCAGCGCCACCAAGAGGAACGGCGTCGCCCAGGGGTGCTCGTGCATGGCAGTGGTGAGCACCAGGAACTCGCTGGTGAACACTCCGAACGGCGGCATGCCGAGGATGGCGATGGTGCCCAGCGCGAGTCCCCAGCCGATGGTCGGGCTTTGCTCGATAAGCCCGCGGATGTCGGCCATGTTCTGCGTGCCGGTCTTCTGCGAGGCGTGGCCGACGGTGAAGAAAATCGCGCTCTTGGTGAGCGAGTGCACGGTCATGTGCAGCAGGCCGGCGAAAGCGGCGACTGGGCCGCCCATGCCGAAAGCAAAGGTCACGATCCCCATGTGCTCGATCGAAGAGTAAGCGAACATGCGCTTGATATCCTTCTGCCGCGATAGAAAGAACGCCGCCACCACCACCGACAG
>JBGPTG010000218.1:0-6171 GCA_041490545.1 Gammaproteobacteria bacterium | reverse complement strand
TGCATGGCCGGCTCTTCGACACCGACCGGGTGGAACTGGATCTCAGCATCAGCGGAACCCCTCCGGTCAGGAACAACGACGCGCGCGCCGGCATGCCCGACCTCGACGCGACTCTGGAAGTCGGCCCCTCGCTGAATTTCACCCTGTACCGCTCCCCTGACCGGAGGCAGGTCCTGGAATTGAGGCTGCCCGCGCGCAAGGTGATCGCCTCGGATTTCTCCCATATCGCGCACGTCGGCTGGGTCTCCCAGCCGAACCTGAACTTGGACGCGCGCGACCTGCTCGGAGAGCGCGGTCTCAATCTCGGCCTGCAAGCCGGCATCCTTTATTCCGACCGCGGCTACAGCCGCTATTTCTACTCGGTGGATCCCGCGTACGCGACGTCCGGCAGGCCGGCGTTCAGCGTCGGCGGCGGCTATGCCGGCACGACCTGGATCGCCGCGCTCAGCAAACGCTACCCCGGGTTCTGGGTGGGTGCCTTTGCCAAACTGGACAGCGTGAGCGGAGCGGTTTTCACCGACAGTCCGCTGGTGAAGTCGACGCACAATTTCACCTCGGGCATCGCCGTCGCCTGGATCCTCCAGACCTCGGACGCAAAGGTCGAAGTCGCGAGATAGGCCTAGCATCTTAGAGTCCGTTTCAAAATCCCTTGAAACGGACCTAACTCAGGGGAGCATGAGTGGATGTGTCCCCTCATTTTGTAACCGCTTTCTAGAACATCGCGCCGTTGATCGAGATGATCTGGCCGGAAATGTAGCCGGCCTGCTCCGAGGCGAGAAACCCGATCAGGTCGGCGACCTCCTCCGGTTTTCCCGAGCGCTTCATGGGAATGAAACGCTCGATGAACTCGCGGTCGAACACTTCGCCGCTCATCGGCGATTCGATGATCCCGGGGGCGACGGCGTTCACCGTAATTCCCCGGCTCGCGAGCTCGAGTGCCAGCGCCTTGGTCGCCCCGTG
This sequence comes from Gammaproteobacteria bacterium, assembly GCA_041490545.1. GTDB lineage: Bacteria > Pseudomonadota > Gammaproteobacteria > Burkholderiales > SG8-39 > VBDM01. The sequence continues at coordinate 5,211 of JBGPTG010000218.1, read as the reverse complement.
CAGACCTGCCTTGGCCGCTGCGTAGTTGGTCTGGCCGCGATTGCCGGCGAGCGCCGCCACCGAGGAAACGCTGACGATGCGACCCCAGCGCGTACCCAGCATCGGAAGCAGCAGCGGCTGCGTCACGTTGAAGAACCCGTTGAGAGAAACGTCGATCACGCGCGACCATTGCTCCGGCTTCATTCCCGGCATGACGGCGTCGTCGTGGATCCCGGCATTGTTGACGAGCACCTGGATCGGTCCTTCCTCGAGGAGCTTCTGCAGCGCCTTCAGCGTCCCCTCGCCATCGGCGACGTCGAATACAACGCCGGACGCGGAGCCGCCTGCGGCAACGATCGCTGCCGCCAGCGCCCGGGCTTCCTCCGCGCGACGATTGGCGTGCACGTAGACGTGGCAACCGTCGGCGGCCAGGCGTCGGCATATCGCCGCCCCGATGGCGCCACTGCCCCCGGTGACGAGCGCGCGCTTCACGTTTTCGCCTGTTCCGCGTCCAGCACCACCGCGGCCCTGCCCTCGAGCACGCGGTGCTTGCCCACGTTCACCTCGAACGAATAAATCACGTGGCTGCCCTCGCCCATGAGCCTTTCGGCCGCGACGACGAGATCGCCCTCCAGGTCGTCGAGGCGGCGCCTCGCGCAATTCACCTCGCGCACGCTGGCCAGGTAGCCCGCGCGCGGCTTTGCGCCGGCCTGCCCGCTCAAACCGCCATGCAGTGCCATCGCCTGGGCGGCGTACTCGATGCCGCACAGTGCGGGCAACTCTCCGCCGCAGCGCAGTGGATTGGCCGGATCGAGGTGCGTGCGGCTGATGCAGCGGATTCCGTCCGCGTCCCAGTGAAGCACGGCATCGAGCAGCTGCATGGCGCCTGCGTGCGGAATCAGACCCGCAATCCTGTCGCGCCCGATCAGCATGGGCTTGCGGCGACTCGCAGCTGCGCGCCGGAAAGGAAATCCAGAACGACGATGCCGCCTCCCCCGCGCGCCAGCGCCGCGAGAAGGGGAAGCGCGCGCGCCGCCGGATTGCCGAGCCTTGCCGCGTCCAGCGCCGCATCGGACATGCGCGTCGCCTGACCTGGACCGGGGACGAACTCGATGTCGAGTCTGGCAAAGGCGTTGTCACTTGGCTGCGATGTCATGACCAGGGCGGTGCCGAAACTCGAGAAGATGGGTCGTGCCGAATGCAGCGGCTCGGGATAGGGTTGATCGTAGGCAATCAGGCCGACCGGTACGCCCGTTCCGACCTGCACCGCCGCTTCGAGCAGACCCGCGGCGAAGCTCGAATCGGAGCAACCGAGGCTCGTCGACGGCTCCCGGCAGCGCGTGGCGATGCTCCAGTAGCCGGCGGCGGCATTGTGCACGGAATTGTGAAACCGCGTCGGCGACACTTCGCGCTCCACCGTGGTCAGCGTTTCGCACATCTGGTGCAGCGTATCGCCGTCGCTCGATGAAGAAGCGAACACGGTGGCTGTCGCGGCTGCGTCGCGACCGGAATTCCTGAAGGCCTCCTCGCCTGCAGCGAGCGCGAGCTTTACCGCCATCGGGGTGCGGCGCCGCTCCGCGGCGGGCAGCAGGTTGCTCGCAGCCACGACCGTCGGCACCGAACGGTAGGCCTCGGTTCCGTCAAGCACCCGCCGGCTCGCCATCCAGCCCGCCAGTCCCGGGCCGACGATGCCGACGCCCTCGACGAATACGCGATTCACGCCCGGGCCCCGAACACCAGGCTGCAGTTGCTGCCGCCAAAGCCGAACGAATTGCTCAGGACGTGGCGTACCCGGGCCTGCCGGGTCGCGAGGAGATAGCGGCATTTCAGCGCCGGGTCCACCTCCCGGGTATTCGCGCCGCCTGGCATGAAACCATGGGCGATCGCCATGATCGAGACGATGGCTTCGGTTATTCCCGCAGCCCCCAGGAGGTGGCCCGTCGATCCCTTGGTCGAGCTGCACGGCGTGTCGGTGCCGAATATCTCCACTACCGCCCGGTCTTCGCTGGCATCGTTGGTCTTCGTTGCCGTGCCGTGCAGGTTGACGTAGTCGATGTCCGAGGGTCCGAGGCCTGCCGATTCCAGGGCCCGCCGCATCGCCATCTTCGCGCCCAGTCCCTCCGGGTGCGGCGTGGACATGTGGTAGGCGTCCGAACTCTCGCCGACGCCGAAGAGCAGAACCGAGCCGCTCACCGCGCGATCGGCTTTCTCGACGAGCGCGAAGCCTGCGCCCTCCCCGACCGAAATGCCGTCGCGCTTGGCATCGTAAGGGCGGCAGGGAGCCGTCGAGGTAAGCCCAAGCGAGTGAAACCCGTAGAGCGTGGTCAGGCATAAGCTGTCGGCACCGCCGACCACGGCGGCGTCGCAGACTCCGGCGGAGATCATGCGCGCAGCGTTTCCGAACACCTTGGCCGTGGAGGAACATGCAGAGGATACGACGAGGCTGGGACCGTTGAGTCCGCAGTAGCGCCGCACGAACTCGCCAAGCGAAAAAACGTTCTGGGTCTCTGCGTAGTGGTAGTCGCCGGGGAGGGCGCCGGTGCCAGGGTCTCGCCGCCGGTAGGCCAGCTCGGTCGCGTGGATTCCCGAGGTGCTGGTGCCGAGGAACACGCCTACCCTGCCCGGCCCGTAGCGCTCGCGTGCCTGAGCCACGTGCGCGGCGAACCCGTCCTGTTCCAGGCAGCGCTGCGCCAGACGGTTGTTGCGGCAGTCGTAGGCGGCGAGGTCGGATCGAACCGGACCGCGTTCCAGCCCGGGCACGCGCCCGATGTAGGTATCGAGCGCCGCAGAGTCGAAGTCACACGGCGTAAGACCGGATCGCTTCTCGCGCAGGCCGTGCAGTACCGCCTCCACTCCGTCACCCAGGCTGTTGACGATCGAGAAGTGGCTGATGACGAAAGGCTGCACGTGCCTACAGGATGTGGGTCTATGCCGCCACGTCTTCGCCACAGGCCGCGGCGAGTGAAACCGGGCGCAAGCCTCTTGCGCCGATCTCATCCAGAAGCGCGGGCAGCACCGTCAGCACGACGCGGGCGTTGTCGTGCAGCAGCAGCACGTCGCCGGCGGCAAGACCCCGGGTAAGCCGTTGCAGCACGCGCCGCGGATCATCGCTCACGGCGTCGAATCCGCGGCGCGTCCAGGACGCGTACTGCAGCGCCTGCGATGCGAGCACAGGGTCGAGCAACGGGCTGCGAAATCCCGCCGGCGCGCGGAAGAACCGCGGCGAACGGCCGGTGATCGCGGTCAGGATTGACTGCGCAGCCTCCACTTCCTGCTTGAGCCGCGCCACGCCGAAAAGAGCGAACACAGGGTGATGATGGTAACTGTGGTTCTCGACGCTGTGGCCGCGGCGTGCGATCTCCTTCACCAGTTCCGGGAACGCGGCCGCTTTCTCTCCGACGCAGAAGAAACTCGCCTTGGCCCGGTACCGGTCGAGCAGTTCCAGAACCTGCGGCGTGAGTACCGGGTCCGGGCCGTCGTCGAACGTGAGGGAAATCTCGCCGCGATGCGCCGCGGCTGCCGGCAGACGCACCAGGTTCGGGCCCAGCCAAGATCCGCGCGGCGACAGGACAGCCCCGACCAAAGCCGAGTGATTTGCCAGGAGCGCCGCCACCGCCCAGGCCCAGCCTTCCGGGTGCACAGCCAGCGACAGCGCCGCCGCTCCGTGCACCAGCACCGAGAACCAGATTATGGGTCTCGGTTTCCAGCGACGGCTGTTGCCGGCGCCGATTGCCGTTGCATTGCTCAGGATCGATCCCATGCCCAATCGTAACAGTGTGGTAACCAGAGACAGGAAAATGGTGTAAGGAAAGTACCAGAAACGCCTTTCCCTCGCCTGCGTCGATCGCTATCCAGGGCGGGAAGTGTCACACCACACTTCACCGGCGAGAACGGGGTGCCCCCCTGCGCTGCAGGTGATGCGCAGTCCCGGCTCGCCGCACCCGGAGTACTCGATGCGGATTCTGTCCCCGGGGCGTACCGGACGGAGGAATTTCACCGATCTGACTGTGCAGGACTGCAGCTGCCTGCCCAGGTCAGCTTCGATCGCGAGGAGCACCTCGCTCAACAACACAGCGCCCGGAATGATCGGATTGCCGGGGAAGTGTCCCTGCGCGGCCGGGTGATCCGGCGCAAAGGCGCGATCGAGGGGCGCCAACGCTACTCCACCCTGGCGAGACGGCTGACCAGGCGGTCCAGGGCCAGCCGCGGCAGTTTGCCCGTCTCGTTGCGAGGCAGCGAGTCGACGAAGCACAGCGGGCGGGGAAGGAACGCCGGATCGATTCGTTGCCGCAGGGCCGACATCAGGACCTCGCTCGAGATTCCCGGAGCGACCACGAAAGCCATGAGGCGAACCACCGTCCCGTCGTCTTCCTCGGGCATGACGAACGCACCGTCCTTCACGCCTGCGATGGAATTCAGATGAAAATTAAGATGCGTGAGCGAGGTGCGCTTGCCGGCGATATTGACCAAGTCCGCGCTGCGCCCATGCAGAATGAAAGTATCCGCACCTTGGGGTTCGATCACATCGCCGAGCAGCACCTCCCCTTCCACGTGCCCGCCGCTCACCTCGAAGCCCCCCTCGACGGCGCGCAGCCTCAATCCCGGAAGCAGGCGCCACTCCTGCGACCGTGCCGGGCGACGCGTCGCGACCTGGCCGGCCTCGGTGCAACGGTAGATCTCGAAAAGCGGCGAAGCGAATCGTACCTCGGCTTCCGCCGCCAGTTGCGGGGAGAGCGGCGCCGTTGCGCACAGCAGGAAGTCGACCGCGGGCAACGCGCCGGACTCGCCGAGCAGAACCCGCAAGTGCACCGGCGTGGTTACCAGTCCCCGCGGGCGCGGTAAAGCCCCGAGTTCGGCGCATACGTCGGCAGGAAAAAAAGGACGTCCGGCGTGCATCGCCAGACCGCCCTGCATCACCGCCAGCACCGTGGACTCAAGGCCGTACATGTGCTGCTGCGGAACCGTGCCGAGCAGGACCATGTTGTGGTGCGAGGCCAGGTCCAGGCGCTCGATCTCGGCGAGCCCGCTCCTCACCAGCGCGCCCCACGTCTTCGCGTGCGGCACCGGCTGCCCCGTCGATCCGGATGTAAACAATACCGCCGCTGCCTGCGCTTCCGGCACAAGAGGAACGGCCATCGGCCCGGTCAGGAGCGCGGACATCTCCGGATAGACGAACGTCTCCAGTTGTGGCGTGTCGCCGGCGCCGTCGCTCAGGCAATACACCCCAGGATA